>JAVVPH010000015.1:0-14369 GCA_036655835.1 Oscillibacter sp. | reverse complement strand
CATCCCCGTGGGCGGGCATCTGGAATTTGCCGACGACGCCACGCTGATGCGGGCGCTGGAGGGTCGGCGGGATATGTGACAGAGAAACCCCCTCGAAGGCCATTGCGCCTTCGAGGGGGTTTTTGCCCCTTTGCCCCGCAAGCGAAACACGGATGAAACCAAATTGTTTCATCCCCTCTATTTGAAACATTCTGGAACGCATTCAGTTCCATATTGTTTCAAATATGTTTCAAGTCAGCGTCATCATGTTTCATACAGGTGACAGCGGGCATTTGCCCCGTCCGCCGCATTTTCCGCCGTCTCGTTTTTCGCCGTCAGCTTGCTTAAAATTTTACAAGAATATGAACAGAATTGACAAAAAGCATCCTCTTTCCCCTTTTCCTCCGGCTCTCCTCAATTGTTGGCATCACGCTTGCTTATTAAATCACTAACAAGGAAAGCGATTTTGCGGATGCCCTGCGGGCTCTGCGAAAAACAGCGATTGCTATACGGAGGAATTGACTTATGAGCAAAAAACCCATTCTCGGTATTCTGCTGGGCAACTCAGCCGGCGTCGGCCCTGAGCTGGTGGCCAAGCTGGCGGTGCAGGATGCCTACAAGGACCACTGCCGCCCCATCATCATCGGCGATCTGCGGATGTTTGAGCGCGGTTTGCAGCTGGTCGGCGGCCAGGTCCCCCACTATGTCATCACCGACCCCAGTGCCTGCGACTGGGAGCGGGGTTTTCCCGTGTTGGATTTGAAAAATCAGGACCCCGCCCAGGTGCCCTACGGCGAGGCCGTGGCCTATTGCGGCAAAAGTGATTTGGACCAGATGGATTTGGCCATTGACCTGTGCAAGGCCGGAAAAATTGAGGGCTTCGTCTTCGGCCCCTTCCACAAGGGCGCCATGAAGATGGCCGGTATGCACGTGGAGAGCGAGCACACCTATCTGGCGGAAAAATTCGGCCTGACCACCCCTTACGGCGAAATCAACATGATGGACGATTTGATGACGGTGCGCACCACCAGTCACATCCCCTTGAAGGAGGTCAGTGAAAATCTGACGGAGGCCTCCCTGCGAGAGGCCATCACCCTGGGGGAGATCACCGGCGAGAGCTTTGGCGGCAAGCCCCGGATGGCGGTTGCCGCGCTGAATCCCCACTGCGGCGAATTTGGTCTGACCGGGCGGGAAGAGGTGGACCTGATTGCCCCCACCGTAAAAAAAGTGGTGGAGGAAACCGGTTGGAACGTCTCCGGCCCCTATTCCGCGGACACGCTGTTCATCCGCGCGCTGAACCACAAGGAATTTGACGTGGTGGTCACGCTTTACCACGACCAGGGCCAGATTGCCCTGAAGCTGGTGGGCTTTGAGCGCTGCATCACCGTGGCGGGCGGTCAGCCCTATCCCATTGCCACTTGCGCACATGGCACCGCATTTGATAAAGTAGGTACCGCCACCGCGACGACCACATCCTTGGAGCGGGCCGTCAGGGCCGCCTCCAAAATGGCCGCCGCCAAGCGAGAGGAGTGAATTACACCGTGGAAAAAAAGAAGTTTAACACCAAGGCCATCATCCCGCTGCTCACTGCGGCTTTTGCGCTGGTCTTCATCGTACTGGGCGTGACAAAGTACGGCTTCTGGAGCAACCAGCCCATGCCCGGCTTTTTCCCCACCATCATCGCCGTCATTTTACTGCTGGCCAGCACCGTATGCTTCATTCAGCTGGTGCGCAGCAAGGACAACGCCTCCCCCGTGTGCAATAAAAACGAGCTGATGGTCATTCTGGGTGCCGCCGGCATCATCCTGGGCACCTACGTCATCGGTCTGGTGGCCAGTTGTCTGGTTTATCTGTTTATCTGGTTAAAATTTGTGGAGCACGCCTCCTGGAAGACCATTGTGGTTGTGGAAATCATTCTGGCCGCCATTGTTCTGGGCGTGTTTGTCACCTGGCTGCAGGTTCGGTTCCCCATGGGACTGCTGCAGTACATTCTGTAAGGAGGTCTGCAACATGGAAAACTTTACCGCGCTGCTGTCGGGCTTCCAGACGCTTTTAACGCCGGAAAACATCGGTGTTTGTATGCTGGGCGCTGTTTTGGGTCTTATCGTGGGCGCAATGCCCGGCATCGGCTCTCTGGCCGGCGTCGCGCTGCTGCTGCCCCTGACCTATAAGTTCAATCCCACCACCGCCATCATCATGCTGGGCGCTTTGTACTATTCCAATATGTACGGCGGGTCCTTCAGCGCCATTTTGCTGAACATCCCCGGCGACTCCCCGGCCATCACCACCGCACTGGACGGCTACCCCATGGCCAGAAACGGCCGGCCCGGCCCGGCACTGGTGGCGGCCAACCTGTCCAGCTTCATCGGCGGCACCATCGGCATCCTGATTTTAACCTGCACCGCCTCGGGCCTTGCCAATTTGGGCCTGAAATTCGGCTATGCGGAAATGACCTTGGTGCTGCTCATCGCCATGACCTCCATCAGCTGGCTGATTGGCGAAAACCCCATCAAGGGCATTGTGATCACCATGTTCGGCATTTTGATTGCCAGCATGGGCATGGACACCCTCTCCGGCGCGCCCCGGTTTGACTTTGGCAGTATGTATCTGCTGGGCGGCATTCCCTTCACCCCGTTTGTCATCGGCTGCGTGGGCTTTGCCCAGGTCATTAAGCTCATCAACGAGCGGGAGGCGGACGATGCCAAGCGCAACAACGGTCAGCCCCCGGTCAAGCTGTCCATCAAGGACAGTATGCTCACCAAGCACGATTTGAAGCGTCTGCTGCCCCCGGTGCTGCGCTCCGGCTTCTTGGGGACCTTCATCGGCGTGCTGCCCGGCGCGGGTGCCACCACCGGCTCCATGGTGGGCTACGCCATGCAAAAAAAGTTTAAGAGCGAACAGCCCATGGGCACCGGCGCCATCGAGGGCATCGGCGCTTCCGAGTCCGCCAACAACGCGGCGGCAGCCGGCGCGTTTGCCCCCCTGCTGGCACTGGGCATCCCCGGCTCCGGCACCGGCGCGGTTTTGCTGGGCGGCTTGATGATGTGGGGCCTGAACCCCGGCCCGCTGCTGTTTGATTCCAACCCCGAGTTTTGCTGGGGTTTGATTTCCTCCCTGTATCTGGCCAATATCTTCACCCTGATGGTGGCCATTTTGGTCATTCCCTTCCTGATTAAAATTTTAAGCGTGCCGGTCAAGTACATGATTCCCATCATCACCTGCGTGTGCATTGTGGGCGCGTACTCCACCTCCAACTCCATGTACGGCGTGGTGGTGATGTTCATTTCCGGCATCGTGGGCTACCTGCTGGACAAAAACGGCTTCCCCACCGCGCCCATGCTGCTGGCCTTCGTGCTGGCCCCCATGCTGGAGAAGAATATGCGCAAGGCCTTCATCGCCTCTCAGGGCGGCCTGGGCGTTTTTGCGGACTCCCCGCTGAAGCTGGTGCTGCTGGGCATCTTCCTGGTGCTGATTCTCACACCGGTGGTCAAGAGCATCCTGCGCAACCTCAAGGCAAAGAAGTCTCAGACAACTGTCTGATCTTCGATACTCTCTCGTTTCCCAAAAATAGAACTATAAGGAGAACTCATCATGAAAAAGTTTCTTGCAACAACGCTTGCCTCCCTGATGGTCCTGTCTCTGGCCGCATGCGGCGCCAAGACCGAGCCTGCCGCGGACCCCTCCGCTCCCGCCGCGGCCTTTGCCCCGGACAAAAGCGTCACCTGGATCTGCACCTCCTCTGCCGGCGGCGGCTCCGACATTTTCACCCGTAAAATCGGCGAGATTATGACCAACGAAAACCTGGTCAACGGCCAGACCATCGTTGTCTCCAACGAGACGGACGGCTCCGGCGAAGTGGGCCGCAACAAGGTTGCCACCATGACCAACGACGCGGACACCACCCTTTTGACCTTCAACTCCGGCGACCTGACCCCCATGGTCACCAACACCAAAAACCGCGCCGCCAACTTCCGTATTCTGGCTATCATGGCGGTGGACAAGCAGTTGATGTTCTCCTGCCCCACCTCTGATTCCAAAACCGACTACGCCAAAAACGGCGGCGACCAGACCGATTTTGCCGCCGCCATCGAGGCTGCCAAAAACGGCACCTTCGTGGTGGTCGGCGGTTCCAAGGGCGATGATATTGCCACCTTCAACAAGCTCCTGGCTGAAATCGGCCTGACCGAGCAGCAGATGGGCTACATCACCTATGACTCCACCTCCGACGCCATCACCGCCGCTCTGGGCGGCAACGTGGACTTCGTCATCTCCAAGCCCGCCGCCGCCGCGCAGTACGTGGAATCCGGCGACCTGACCGGCGTTTTGGCCCTGGCCAACGAGCGCTACACCGGCAAGCTGGCAGATGCCCCCACCCTGTCCGAAATCGGCGCTTACGAGAACGTGGAAGTTCCCGTGTGGCGCGGCGTGGCCGCTCCCGCCGCCATGAGCGACGCAGCCGCCGCCTACTGGTCTGACGTGCTGACCTCCGTTTCCGGCACCGAGGCTTGGAAAACCGAGTATCTCCAGACCTATCAGCTGCTGGATATGCACATGAATACCACCGATGCCACCGCCTATGTGGCCGACTATGAAGCAACCTATATGACCGAGAACGGCTTGAGCTAAATTAAAATCTGTAGTATAATTTGGGCGGGCCTGCTTTTGCGGACCCGCCTAAATTATCGATTGTCGGCTGGGCTTTTCCCGCCGAGAAAGAGGGTGCCGTCATGGTCAATGTGATTGTATTTGTGCCGTCTCCCGACCAATTGCGCTATATGGAAAATTTGGTCGCCAACCTGCAAACGGACGATGTGCACATTGACACCGTCCACCGCTTCGGCAATCCCGAAATTTTAAATCATCTGGACAATTACGATGTGATTGTGGCCCGGGGCATCACCTATCGGATTCTGCTGGCCCAATACCCGGACAAGCACATCACCCATCTGGAATTTGACGGCACCGATATTCTGGAGGCACTGCTGCAATGCCGGGAGGCGTATCACCCGGCCAAAATCGGTCTTTGCCTCAAGCGGGAGGAGCTACGGGCAATTTTGCCGGGCTTGAACGAGCTGTGCCACGGGGAGATCCATCTCTACGACGTGGTGGACGAGCAGAGCGCCTACGCCGCCGTAGCCGCCTGCAAGCAGGACGGGATGGACGCCATCGTCAGCGGCGGCACCGTCAGCAACATCTGCCAGGAGCAGTCTTTTCCCTGCACCTATATCCACATCCGCCCCGCCACCCTCAACCGCGCCATGACCGAGGTGCTCAACGCCGCCCGCAGTATCAACACCGAACGGACCAAAACCAACGTGATCCGCATGATTTTGGACAACAGCGAGGACGCCGTCATGGCCGTGGATGAAACCGGCCGGATTTTAGAGGCCAACGGCGAGGCCTATCAGCTCTACCGCCTGACCTTTCTCAACAACTGGCAGGGCCGCCCGGTGAGTGAAATCAATGCCGCGCTGACCTTCATCGGCAGTCGGGAAACCCCCTGCCGGGACGGGATGGAGAGCGTCATCAATCTCAACGGGCAAAAATATTACGTCAAATATAAGCTGATTTCCGGGGAGGCCTCTGGCATCGGCACACTGATTACCACCAGCTCCGCCTCCAAAATTTTGCAGGAGGAGCGTCAAATTCGCAAAAGCCTGGTGCGCAAGGGCCTAACCGCCAAGTATACCTTCCGCGACATCATCGCCTTCAGCGACGAGATGCGGAAAAAAATCGAGATCGCGAAAAAATTCAGCCAGGCCAACTCCAACGTGCTCATCACCGGGGAAACCGGCACCGGCAAGGAGCTCTTCGCCCACAGCATCCACGCCGCCAGCGGGCGGGCGGCTCAGCCCTTTGTGGCCATCAACTGCGCCACCCTGCCGGAAAATCTGCTGGAAAGCGAGCTGTTCGGCTACGAGCCCGGCTCCTTCTCCGGCGCGTCCCGGGAGGGAAAGGCGGGTCTTTTTGAGCTGGCCCACCGGGGTGCCATCTTTTTGGACGAAATCGGTGAAATTCCCGTGGCCTTGCAGGCAAAGCTTCTGCGGGTGTTGCAGGAGAAGGAGATCCGCCGCATCGGCAGTACCGCCGTCATCCCCATCGACGTGCGGGTCATCGCGGCTACCAACGTGAACATTCAAGAGCAAATTGTCCAGGGCCGCTTTCGCAGTGACCTTCTCTATCGCCTCAACGCCCTGGAAATTTACATTCCGCCCCTGCGGGAGCGGCCCGACGACGTACTGCCCCTGATGGAGCACCAGCTCCGAATTTTTGCGGCGGAGCTGGGCAAGAAAACCCCCGCCCTCACCGCCGATGCCCGGGACCTCCTGCGGCGGTACGCCTGGCCCGGCAATGTGCGGGAACTGCGCAACATTTGCGAGCGGCTGGTGGTGCTCAGCGACGCGTCCGCCGTCAGTGCCGACATTCTCAGCGAGCTGCATATGTTTCTCAGCGATGCCGTCCCCGGTCTTCCCGCCGCCATTCCCGGCCCTTCGCTCCCCCCTGCGGCGAAAAAGAAAAAGGACCTGGCCCGGGAGCTGGGCGTCAGCCGGACCACGCTGTGGCGCAGGAGCAAACAGCAATCCACCAAGGACCCCATTGAATTGTCACCGCCCCCCGGGGGCAAAACGGGAGGAATATGATACTACAAGCCGCCTTGACGCTGGGCATCAGCGCCGCTGTGGGTTATTTCTTTTACCGCAGGCACGTACCTGCCGGTATGCTCATTGGCGCGGTGTTGGCCGCCGCCGTGCTGACGGCGGGCTTCCACGTGGGCTATCTGCCGGAGCCCATGAAAAATATAGCCCAGGTCATCGCGGGCACCTTCATCGGCTGCTCCGCCCAGCGGGAGGATTTGCGGCAGCTCCGCCTCTTTTATAAGCCGGTGATTGTGATCACCCTCTCGTTGCTGTTGGTCAACCTCTCCATCGGCTTTCTGCTGTTTTTTTCCGGCTATTCCGATTTGCTGACCTGCCTGGTCTGCGCCATTCCCGGGGGCATTTCGGATGTAACCCTGATTGCCGTGGACTTCGGCGCGGACGCCTCCAAGGTGTTGGTGGTGCATTTTTGCCGCCTGGTGGTGGGATTGGTGCTGTTTCCCCTGATTTTACAGCGTTTCACGCCGCCCCTGCCCGAAACCGCCGCCCCTGCCGCCCCGCCCGCCGCCGTGGCGGACCGCCGCCGCAACACCGTCCATCTGCTGTTGGCCCTGGCCCTGGCCTCGGGCAGCGCATGGGTGGGCCTTCAGCTGCACATTCCCGCCGCCGCCATTCTCTGCTCGCTTTTGAGCACCTTTGTCCTGCATTTGAGCGGCTTTACCCTGCATTTTCCCGACTGGCTCCGCCGGGCGGCGCAGGTGCTCTCCGGGGCGTACATCGGCTGTCTGCTGGACCCGTCCCTGTTTGGCAATCTCCCCGCCGTATTTTGGGCCATTGTCATCACCATCGCCGTCCTCTTGACCAACGCCACGCTGTTTGGCAAGTTGCTGGAAAAATGGTTTCATATCCCCCTGCGGGAGGGGATGCTCATGCTCACCCCCGCCGGTGCCTCCGACATGGCGCTGATTTCCGCCGACATCGGCGTGAACAGCCCCCGCCTGATTCTCGTTCAAATTTATCGCCTGTTAATCGCCACCGCCGTGTTCCCGCAAATCTGCCTGCTTATCAGCCGCCTGTTTTAAGGCGCAGTTCATCGAAGGAGTACCCGTGCAATGAAAACAATTACCGCCATGATTGACCAGACCCCCATCCCCAAAATGGTGAAAATCCGTGAGGTTTTCGACAACACCTGCATCCCCGTCCCGGAAATTCCCGCTGTGCTTCGGCGGGAGCTGGAACCTCTTTCCGCCGGGATTCGGCCCGGTATGCGCATCGCCATCACCTGCGGCAGCCGGGGCATCAACCACAACGCCCTGATGGTCAAAACCATGGTGGATTTTCTCAAGGCCAAAGGCGCGGAGCCGTTTATCGTGGCGGCCATGGGCAGTCACGGCGGGGCCACCGCCGAGGGCCAATTACAAATTTTAACCGATTACGGCATCACGGAGACGGCCCTGGGCTGTCCGGTGAAAAGCTGTATGGACACCGTGGAAATCGGCCGCTCCGAAATCCGGGGGCAGGCGGTGCGGATTGACAAAAACGCCGCCCAGGCGGACGGCATTTTGCTCTTTAACCGCATCAAGCCCCACACCTCCTTCCGGGGACGCTACGAGAGCGGCCTGATGAAAATGATGGCCATTGGCCTTGGCAAACAGCACGGTGCCCACGATTTGCACAGCCAAAGCCCCGCCATTATGCACGAGCTGGTGGAGGAATACGGCCGGACCATTTTGAAAAACGCCCCCATTTTGGGCGGCATCGCCGTGGTGGAAAACGCCTATGACGAAACCTATCTCATCAAGGGCCTGGACCCCCAGGGGATACTGGACCAGGAGCCCCAGCTCAAGGACCTCTCCTACCAGACCATCGCCCATCTGCTCTTTGACAAATGCGACGTGTTGGTGGTGGATAAAATCGGCAAAAACATCAGCGGCGACGGCATGGACCCCAATGTCTCCGGCCGCTTTGTCCAACCCAAATACTGCTCCGGCGGCATTCAGGCGGAAAAGGTGGTGGTGCTGGACATCACGGACGAAACCCACGGCAACGCCCAGGGCGTGGGTCTGGCGGACTGCACCACCCGGCGGCTGTTCAACCGCATGAAGCTGGAGATGACCTATCCCACCGGCGTGACCAACACCTTTTTGCACCTGATGAAAATTCCCATGATCATGGACAATGACCGGGAGGCCCTGCAATTGGCCCTGAGCTGTTGTCCGGAGGCGGAGGACCAGCAGCATCTGAAAATGATTCGGATTCCCAACACCGCCCACATTGAATATATCGAGATCTCCGAGGCCCTGCTGCCCTTGGCCCGGGCCAATCCCCAGATTGAAATTTTGTCCGATCCCTACGACCTGCCCTTTGACGCAGAGGGGAATTTATTTTAAACCTGACAAGGAGAAGCACTATGTGCAACGCAATGCTCATCGACCCGGCGGACGACGTGGTTGTCGCCATTGAGCCCATCGCCAAGGGCGCGCCGGTGGTCTACCTCTGCGGCGAGGAAGAACAGCACTTTTCCGCCCGGGAGGATATCCCCATTTACCACAAGGTGTCCCGGCGAGATATTCCCGCCGACGGACCCATTTCTAAATACGGACAGCACATCGGCGTGGCCGCCTGCGACATTCCAATGGGTGCCCATGTCCACGTCCACAACGTGAAAAGCCGCCGGGAAAATCTGGACGGAGGAGAGACAGTATGACATTTTACGGTTACAAACGGCCCGACGGCCGGGTGGGGGTGCGCAACAAGGTCCTCATTCTCCCCGCCAGCGTCTGCGCCTCCGACACCACCCGCATCGTCGCCCAGCAGCTCAGCGGCGCGGTGACCTTCAACAACCAAAACGGCTGTTCCCAGGTGGCCTCCGACCAGCAGCTCACCATGGACGTGATGGCGGGCTACGCCGCCAACCCCAACGTGTACGGCACGGTGATCGTGTCCTTGGGCTGTGAGAACTGCCAGATGGATTTGGTGGCGGAGGCCATTGCGGAGCGCACCAACAAGCCCATGAAGCAGGTGATTATTCAAGAGGTGGGCGGCACCTTAAAGGCCATTGATTTGGCGGTGCGCTACGCCAAGGAAATGATTCGGGCGGCCTCTCTTCTTCAAAAGGAGCCCTTTCCCATGTCCGAGCTGATTGTGGGCACCGAGTGCGGCGGCAGTGACCCCACCAGCGGCCTGGCGGCCAATCCCCTGATTGGTCAGCTCAGCGATTTACTGGTGGCGGACGGCGGCACCTCCATCCTCAGCGAAACCACGGAATTGATCGGCGCGGAGCACATTTTGGCCCGGCGGGCCGCCACGCCGGAGGTTCACGACCGGATTTTGGGCATTGTACACCGCTATGAGGCGGCGCTGCAACTGGTGGGGGAGGAGGTCCGTCAGGGCAATCCCTCTCCCGGCAACAAGGCCGGCGGCCTCACCACACTGGAGGAAAAATCTCTGGGCTGTATCCACAAGGGCGGTCACACCCCGGTGAATGCCGTGTATGACTACGCAAAGCAGGTGCAGGCCAAAAGCGGCCTGGTCCTCATGGATACCCCGGGCAACGACCCCTCCTCCGTGGCAGCCATGGTGGCTGGCGGGGCGCAGGTGGTGGTGTTTTCCACCGGGCGCGGGTCCCCGGTGGGCAACCCCCTGGTGCCGGTGATTAAAATTACCGGCAACAAACTGACCTTCGCCAAAATGGAGGACAATATCGACGTGGATGCCTCCCCCTTGATTTACGGCAGCAAAACCCTGGAGGGTCTGGGGGACGAGCTGTACCAACTGGTCCGGGACGTGGCCAGCGGAATGGAGACGAAGGCCGAAACCCTGGGCTTCACCGAAATGGCCATCGCCCGGGTGTGCAACTACGTATAATCCCGGTCCGCCGCCTGTTCCCCCCGCCGGGCATCCGCCTGGCGGCGGCCCCGGGTTTGCCCCGATACCGGCTTTTTAATTTACACGAGAGGTTTGAGATAAAAACATGAAAAAACAGTATGTAGTGATGGACGGAAACACCGCCGCGGCCCATGTGGCTTACGCGTTTACAGAGGTTGCCGCCATTTACCCGATCACCCCCTCCTCCCCCATGGCGGAAAAGGTGGACGAGTGGTCCGCCAAGGGCAGAAAAAACCTGTTCGGGTCCACGGTGGACGTGATTCAAATGCAGTCCGAGGCCGGGGCGGCAGGCACCTGCCACGGGTCCTTGCAGGCCGGCGCGCTGACCACCTCCTTCACCTCCTCCCAGGGGCTGATGCTGATGATCCCCGCCATGTACGCCATGGGCGGACAGTTTCTCCCCAACGTGCTGCACATCGCCTCCCGGGTGGTCACCTCCAATCACCACTCCATTTTCGGCGACCACACGGACTTTATGACCTGCCGCACCACGGGCTACGGAATGCTGATGTCCTCCTCCCCCCAGGAGGCCATGGATTTGGCGGCGGTGGCCCACCTCACCGCCATCAGCTCCCGGTACGCGTTTATGCACTGCTTTGACGGCTTTCGCACCTCCCACGAGATGCAGCGCATTGAAGCCCTGGACTACGAGGACCTCCGGGGCCTGCTGGATGAGGAGGCTCTGCGGGACTTCCGCCGGCAGTCCCTGAACCCGGAACACCCCACCAACCGGGGCAACAACGTCAATCCCGACGTGTACTTCCAGTGCAAGGAGGGTGCCAACGAAAAGGCCGCCTCCGTGCCGGACAAGGTCCAGTATTACATGGACCAAATCAACACCCTCACCGGCAGGGATTACAAGCTCTTCAATTACTACGGCGCGGCGGACGCGGAGGAGGTCATCGTCATCATGTGCTCCGGGTCCGAGGCGGTGAAGGAGACCATCGATTTCCTCAACGCCAACGGCCGGAAGGTGGGTCTTTTGCAGGTGCATTTGTACCGCCCCTTCTCCGTGAAGCACTTCGCCGATGCCATCCCCGCCACCTGCAAAAAAATCGCCGTGCTGGACCGGTCCAAGGAGACCGGCTCCGTGGGCGAGCCGCTGTATCTGGACGTGTGCGCCGCGCTGAATCAGGCGGGCCGGGGCGACATCCAAATCGTGGGCGGGCGATACGGCCTCAGCTCTAAGGACACCACCCCCGGGCAGTTCATCGCCGTTTACGACAATCTCAAGCAGCCCCAGCCCAAAAGCAACTTCACCATCGGCATCAACGACGATGTGACCCACACCTCGCTGGACTATCAGGAGATGGAACTGCCCCATCCCGGTCAGATTTCCTGCAAAATTTGGGGTCTTGGCGGCGACGGCACCGTGGGTGCCAACAAAAACGCCATCACCACCATCGGCCTCACGGCGGACAAATACGCCCAGGCCTATTTCTCCTACGACTCCATGAAATCCGGCGGCCTCACCCAGTCCCACCTGCGCTTTGGAGACGACCCCATTCGCTCCACCTACCTTGTCTCCTCCGCGGATTTTGTGGCGGTCCACGCCCCCACCTACGTCAAAAAATACGACACCACCGAGGATTTGAAAACCGGCGGGATCTACCTGCTCAACTGCCCCTGGACCGCAGACGAGCTGGACGCGCACCTGCCCGCCAAAATGAAGCGGGATCTGTGCCGCAAGCAGGCCCAGTTTTACATCCTTGACGCGGCAAAGCTTGCCGCCGGCATCGGTCTGGGCAATCGGACCAACAGCATTTTGCAGGCGGCCTTTTTCGCCCTGACCCAGGTGATTCCCCTGGATGTAGCCGTGGCGGATATGAAGAAAAACAACTACAACTCCTACTTCAAAAAGGCCGGGCAAAAAATTGTGGACATGAACAACCAGGCCGTGGATGTGGGTGTCAGCGCCGCCGTGGCGGTGACCATTCCCGCAAGCTGGGCGGATGCGTCGGACAAGCCCGCCCCGGAGCGGGCCGTCACGGATTTTGTCCGGGACATTGTCCTGCCCATGGACCGCCAGCAGGGGGACAAGCTGCCGGTGTCCGTGTTCAAAAAACACGGCGTGCTGAACGGCACCTGGGAAAACGGCACCTCCGTCTACTCCAAGCGCGGCGTCGCCGTGTCGGTGCCCAAGTGGAATGGGGAGACGTGCATCCAGTGCAACCGCTGCGCCATGGTCTGCCCCCACGCCGCCATCCGCCCGGTGCTCCTCAGCGAAGCGGAACAGGCCGCTGTCCCCGCCTCCTTTGTTACAGTGCCCGCCAAGGGCCTGGGGAAGGACGCTCCCGCATACGCCTTTCGGATGCAGGTTTCGCCCTATGACTGCCTGGGCTGCGGCGTGTGCCTGACGGCCTGCCCCGCCAAGGACGCGCTGGTGATGACCCCCTTCGAGGAGATGAAGCCCGAGCAGAGCCATTTCGACGAAATTGCCATGAACGAGCAGTATTTAAAGCAGGACGTGATCAGCGACAAAAACGTCAAATCCATCCAGTTTGCCAAGCCCTATTTCCAGTTCTCCGCCGCCTGCGCGGGCTGTGCCGAAACCACCTATCTCAAGCTGCTCAGCCAGTTGGTGGGCGATCGGATGTACATCGGCAACGCCGCGGGCTGTTCCTCGGCATACAGCGGCGGCGCGCCCATCCTGCCCTACTGCCGGGACGACCGGGGCTTTGGCCCCGCCTGGGAGCACTCGCTGTTTGAGGACAACGCGGAATTTGCCTTCGGCTTTTTCCACGCGCAGGACGCCCTCCGCAAGGAGCTGTTCACCCATTTGGAAGCACTGCAAAGCGCCGGAGTGGCCGGCGAGGCCATCGCCGCGTATCTGGCGGAGTGGAACAGCAAAGCCCGCTCCCGCGCCGTCTCCGACCAGCTGATTGCCGCCCTGCAAGCCGCCGAACAGACGGCGGAGGTGGCCTATATTCTGGAAAACCAAGCGTATCTGGCGCAAAAATCCGTCTGGGGCATCGGCGGCGACGGCTGGGCCTACGACATCGGCTTTGGCGGCATTGACCACGTTCTGGCCCAAAACCGGGACATGAATCTGCTGGTTTTGGATACGGAGGTCTACTCCAACACCGGGGGACAGTCCTCCAAGTCCACCCCCACCTCCGCCGTGGCAAAATTTGCCGCAGGCGGCAAGCAGATCGCCAAGAAGGATTTGGGAGCCATCTTCATGAATTACGGCTACGTGTACGTGGCCCAAGTGGCCATGGGCTACGACCAGGCCCAAACCCTCAAAGCCATCCGGGAGGCGGAGGCCTATCCCGGCCCGTCCATCGTCATCGCCTACTGCCCCTGCTTGGAGCACGGCATTAAAGCCGGCATGAGCTGCACCCAGAGCGAGATGAAAAAGGCGGTGGAGTGCGGATATTGGCACCTCTACCGCTACGATCCCCGCCGGGCGGAGGCAGGGGAGAACCCCTTCCAGTTGGATTCTCCCGCCCCGGACACGGAGAAAATCATGGACTATCTCAAGGGCGAAAACCGCTACGCCTCGCTGAAAAACAACTTCCCGGACCGGGCCGACGCGCTGTACGCCAAGGCCATTTCCCAGGCCAAGGCCCGCTATACCAAATACCGCAAAATGGCGGACGAGACGGTATAAGTCCACAGGCGAAAGCCAAATTCGTCATCTTCCAATCAACGCAAAGGGCATCATCGTTTTGAAACGATGATGCCCTCAGCTTGTCGAAAAAGCCTTTTCGACAAGCTGAGGGCAATTTTTGAAACCCGTGAGAAGTTTCAAAAATTGATGATTGAAAAACGAAAGGAACCCTTCCTGGGTTATCTCCGCGCTAAGAGCCGCCTTCGGCGGTTGCGCTACGAAACGCTCTGCGGAGCAGCCTTTCGTAGCTATCTTCCTTCCCGTTTTCTGGGATTGCAGGGTTTATTGACAGT
>JAVVPH010000014.1:0-14699 GCA_036655835.1 Oscillibacter sp. | reverse complement strand
GCCTACATGATTTCCAATCATGCGCCCTCGACCAACTAGGCGACTTCTCCATCGCTAGGTTGCTGTCTGTTCGCATATGCACTCACGTGCCGCACAAGGAGACAACGTTGATATTATAAGCAGAGCGGGGCTTAAAGTCAAGCCTATTTTTTGAAAATAACGGGCAATTCAAAAAATAATACCGGATTGCAGGGGAAAAGAGGGGACTAAAAGACCAAACCTTTTGCGCTTTCTTTCATTCGGGCAAATCAGCTCATAAAGGACGGCCTGTATTTCCCTTACGCGGGCTATACCTCCGCTGCGGGCATAAAAGAAAGCATAACATCCCCTTGACGGAAATGTTACGCCTTTTTGGAGCGGATAAAGGGAGTCGAACCCTCCTATGCAGCTTGGGAAGCTGCCGTTCTACCGATGAACTATATCCGCGGATTTTTGAGTCGAGACGTATTATACCAGACATTTTCCCATTTTGCAACTCGAAAATTGCTGAAAGTTGCCGGGCGGCGCATGAATTTCTCCGCCGGGGCATACAGTGGAAGAAATTGCAAAGGGGGAAGACCATGAAAAAATTTGCCGCGCTGGTGTGCGCTGTGCTGCTGCTGGGGGGCAGCGCCCGGGCCATTGAGGTGACTGCGCCCTCCGCCATGCTGATGGAAAAGGAGACGGGCACGGTGCTCTTCGCCAAGGACGAGCACGCGAAGCTGGAGCCTGCCAGCGTCACCAAGGTGATGACGCTGCTGTTAACCATGGAGGCGGTGGATGGGGGACAACTGCACTACGACGATTTGATCACCGCCTCCGCCCACGCCGTATCCATGGGCGGCAGCCAAATTTGGCTGAAGGAGGGGGAGCGGCTCAGCGTGGCGGATATGCTCAAGGCGGTGTGCGTGGTGTCCGCCAACGACTGCGCCGTGGCACTGGCAGAGGAGCTGGCAGGCAGCGAGGACGCGTTTGTGGAGCGGATGAATCGGCGGGCCGGAGAACTGGGCATGAACGACACCACCTTCAAAAATGCCAGCGGTCTGCCGGCGGAGGGCCACGTCACCTCGGCCTATGATGTGGCGCTGATGTCCCGGGAGCTGATTTTGCACCACCCGGACCTGCGCCAGTACACCACCCTTTGGATGGATACCCTGCGGGACGGCGTGTCGGAGCTGGTGAACACCAACAAGCTCATCCGCTTTTACGAGGGGGCCACGGGGCTGAAAACCGGCTCCACCGACAGCGCGAAATACTGCGTCTCCGCCACGGCGGAGCGGGACGGCATGGAGCTGATTTCCGTCATCATGAAGGCAACCACCTCTGCCCAGCGCTTTGAGGATGCCAAGGCCCTGCTCAGCTATGGCTTTTCCACCTATGCCTTGAAAAAAATCGCGCCGGAGACGCCCCTGCTCCCCCTGCCGGTGAATTTGGGTCTGCAAGCCACCGTGCAGCCGGTGCTGACGCCGGACAACGCCCTTTTGCTGGAAAAGGCGCAATCCGGGGACCTGCACCAGCGCGTCACGCTGCCGGAGAGGGTGGAGGCCCCCCTGACCAAGGGCGACACCCTGGGCACTCTCAGCGTATTGTGCGGGGAGGAGGTAGTGGCGGAGCTGCCGATTTTGGCGGGGGAGGACATTCCCAGAATCACTTGGGGGCAGATGGTGCTGCGGCTGTTCCGCATGGGCTTTTTGTCCGCCTGAGCGGCGGGGCGGCTTTTCGCGGATTTTCTCTTGTGCGGCTTGTCCCGGGGTGGTATACTTGGGAAAAAGATTACACAAGGAGGGCTTCCCGATGTTGGATGTCACCATGTTTCAGCCCCAGACTTTTTTACCCCTGCCCTATGAAGAGGCGCTGTTTCCCCGGTTGAAGCGCGCCCAGGAAAAGCTGCAAACCGGCTCCGGCGCCGGCGGCGAGTTCACCGGCTGGGTCCGGCTTCCCCGGGACTATGACCGGGCGGAATTTGCCCGCATCCAGACCGCCGCCGCCAAAATCCAGCAGGACTCCAAGGCCCTGGTGGTCATCGGCATCGGCGGGTCCTATCTGGGCGCGCGGGGCGTGATTGAGTGCCTGTGCTCCCCCAACTACAACTTAAAAAAGAAAAACACCCCCGACATTTACTTCGTGGGCAACGGCCTCTCCGCCGACAGCTTGCAGGAGATTTTGGAGTTGGTGGCGGACCGGGATTTCTCTGTCAACATCATCTCCAAGTCCGGCACCACCACGGAGCCTGCCGTGGCCTTCCGCTTTTTCCGGGAGCTGTTGGAGAAAAAATACGGACATGAGGCCGCCGGCCGGCGGATTTACGCCACCACAGACCGGGCCCGGGGGGCGCTGAAAACCCTGGCGGACGCCGAGGGCTGGGAGAGCTTTGTGGTCCCGGACGATGTGGGCGGGCGGTTTTCCGTCCTCACCGCCGTGGGCCTTTTGCCCATCGCCGCCTGCGGCGTGGACATTGCGGAGCTGCTCCGGGGCGCGGCGGACATGATGGACTGCTGCGCCTTGGGCGGATACGACTGCCCCGCCTGGCGGTACGCCGCCATCCGCTATGAGCTGTACCGCTCCGGTCGGAGTGTGGAGATTTTGGCCTGCTTTGACCCGGCCTTCCGCTTTATGGCGGAGTGGTGGAAGCAGCTTTTCGGCGAGAGCGAGGGCAAGGAGGGCAAGGGCCTGTTCCCCGCCAGCGTGGAATTTACCGCCGATTTGCACTCCATGGGCCAGTATATTCAAGACGGCAAACGCCTGATGTTTGAGACGGTGGTGCGCCTTGGCCCCTCCGCACAGCGCCTGGCGGTGCCCACGGACGAGCACTGCGACGACGGCCTGGGCTTTTTGGCGGGCACGGATTTGGACACTGTCCGGGACCGGGCCATGGAGGGGACGTTGCTGGCCCATACCGAGGGCGGCGTACCCAACCTGATTGTGGACGCGGGGGAAAAATCCGCGGAAGCTCTGGGTCGGCTGATTTACTTTTTTGAATATGCCTGCGGCCTTTCCGGCTATCTGCTGGACGTGAATCCCTTTGACCAGCCCGGGGTGGAGGCGTACAAGAAAAATATGTTCGCCCTGCTGGGCAAGCCCGGTTACGAGGCCCGCAAGGCGGAGCTGGAGGAAAAACTGGGCAAATAAACGGGTTTTGACAGGGCTTGATGAAAAAACAGAGGCGGTTTCGATACGCTCTGTCAATCTACATTATGAACAAAGTTTTAAGTTGCTTTTTTGCATTGTTTTTTGTCAGGTTCTATGCTATGCTAAACGCAAGTTACATCTCTTCCCAGATTCTAAGAAACAGGAGTGATTGAATATGGTCAGACTCATCATGGGCGTAAAAGGCTCCGGAAAAACCAAACAACTGATCGAACTCATCAACAATGCGGCAAAGGACGAGCCCGGTAATGTGGTTTGCATCGAAGCCAACTGCAATATGACTTATGACATCCATTATCACATCCGTTTGATTGACGCGCAGGAGTATAAGCTCAACAGCTATCAGATGATGCGCGGCTTCATCAGTGGTCTGTATGCCGGAAATTACGACATCTCCCAGGTGTTCATCGACAACCTGTCCAAAATTGTGGGCGTGGAAATCGGTCGGGATACCGAGGAATTTTTGAATTGGCTGGATGCCTTTGGCGAAAAGAACAACATCAAATTTACCATCACCATCAGCGGCGATCTGTCCCTCGCCACCGAGGGAATGCAGAAATTCCTGTAAGCAATTCAAAAAAGTCCCCCTGTCTCATAGACAGGGGGACTTTTCATATGCCCTTACTGTAAGCCGGCTGAAAAAGCCGCGCTTACGCTGGTTAAATCGGAGAGGCAGACTTGGTTGACACCGAAAAAGCCCGCCAGACGGATGCGCTGGGCGGCGGCATCCCCATCCAAAAACCACAGGGACATGCGGCTGCTGCCGCTGCCCCGGGTGAGGTAGGCGCAGGCGTATCGGGTGGAGACATAGGTTTCCGCACTGGGAGAGGCCGCCAGCTCCGATAGCTGGGCGGCGGAGACGGAGCCGGTTTTCTGGGTGCCGGACCAGGCGGAGCCGGTGGTGGTCAACAGGAGGGACAGTTTGTCCCCGGGGACGGCTCCGTGCAGCTCCCCCAGGGCGTAATACAGCTCCTCCGGCGGCTCCGGCGGGGCGGCGGGGAAGTCGTCGATGATTTTTTCATAGGGGGCCACCCGCAGCACCAGGCGGTCCACCTGCTGAGACAGCGCGGCGTAATCATAGCCGTGGTAGGGCGTGCCCTGCCAGACCGGCGCTTCCGCCATGAGATACAGCGGCTTTTTTTCCAAGGCGGTCCGCAGGGCGCAGGTCAAGTCCGTGAGGGCGGATTTTTGCGCCTCGGGCAGCTGGGGCAGGTCCAAAAACAGCCCGTCGTACCCGCCGCTTGCCACGGCACCGGCCAACAGCGCGGCGGTTTCGGCGGGGGCGCCCTTGAGGACGGACGGTCCGCCGGTGACATACAGCAGGGCCTTCGCCCCGGCGGCGGAGGCGGCGGAGCGGAGGGCGGCGGCATCCTTTTCGGGAAGGGCGGGGGCCAGCACCGCCTTGCCGTTGTAGTTCAGCTTGGCGGCGGCGATGCCCACGGCGGAGAAGCCTGTCAAATCCGTCAGGCCTTTGGGGGAGGCGGCAATGCCGATTTTCCCCGGGGCCTTGCAGGCGGTGCGGTCGTAAACCCGCATCAGCACCACCGCCGCCTGCTCCCGGGTGGCGGGGCGGTTGGGGGAAAAGGTGGTTTTAGAGGTGCCGGAGAGAATGCCCAGCTCATAGGCCATGGAGATGTAGCCCCGGCTGCTGGTCACATCCGTGAAGGGAAGGGGCAGCTCCTGGGCCAGTCCCGCAATGGTGCCGTAGCCCAAGGCCCGCACCAGCATCACCGCCAGCTCCTCCCGGGTGAGGGGGTCGTTGGGGCGAAAATCCGCGCTCTGATGGGTGATGGCGTCGTTGGCATAGGCCGTTTCCACGGCGCTGTAATACCAAGCGGATTTGTTTTGGTTGTCGGTAAAGCTGCCCTGGGGCGGCGTGACGCTGGGCCAGGCGAAAAAGCGGCCCAGGGCCACCACAAAGGCCGCCCGGGTCATGGGTCGGCCCACGCCAAAGACGGTTTTGCTCTCCCCTTGAAAAAATCCCAGGGAGACACAGCGTTCAATGGCGCTTGACGCCCAATTTCCCTTGGGCACGTCGGTAAAGCGGGCCGCCTGGGCGGCGGGCCAGGAGGCGGTGAGCAGGGCGCATAACAGGAGACAGGAAATGCTTTTTTGCAGGCGTTTCTTCATGGTCCGTTTCGCTCCTTTTTCGATTGCCGGGGACACCTGTGCGCCGGAGACGCGCCACTTGCCCCGCGTATGCAGACAGTATCATATCAAAATTTGGAAATTTCGTCAAACACAAGCTGTCGAATGGAGAATTTCCTTTACGTGGCAGGGCATTCCTGCTATACTAGTAGAGTTATAACGGACTTTTTGTCCAAGCTTGTCCCGGAAAGGGGGGCGTAGGCCCTTGAAATTTAAAAAATGGACCATCCACACCCCCCCGGCGGAGGACGTTGCCCGCCTGCGGGAGGCCGGATACCCCAATTTGCTGTCCACCGTGCTGGCGGCCCGGGGCATCGGTGCGCCGGAGGCTGCCGCGGAGCTGCTGGACCGGGAGCGGACACTGTCCCTCTCGCCGCTGCTGCTGCGGGATATGGACAAAGCGGTGGCCCGCATCCAGCAGGCCGTCGCCCGGGGAGAGACGATTGCCGTGTTCGGCGATTACGATGTGGACGGCATCACCTCCACCTGCCTGGTGCAGGACTATTTGAAAAGTTGCGGGGCAAACTGCCTGCGCTACATTCCCCGCCGGATTGAGGATGGCTACGGCCTCTCCCAGGACGCCATTCAGGGCCTTCGAAACCAGGGCGCCACGCTGATGATTACCGTGGACTGCGGCGTGACCGGCAACGACGAGGTGGACTTTGCCAACTCCCTGGGCATGGACGTGGTGGTCACCGACCATCACGAGTGCCGGGAGCTTTTGCCCCGGGCCGTGGCGGTGGTGGACCCCCACCGGGGTGACTGCCCCTATCCCTTCAAGCATTTGGCGGGGGTGGGCGTGGCGCTGAAGCTGGTGCTGGCCCTGGGCGGCGAGAGCCGGGAGGATGAGCTGTTCGCCCGGTATTGCACCCTGGCCGCCATCGGCACCATCGCGGATGTGATGCGCATGGAGGGGGAGAACCGCACCATCGTCTCCATGGGCCTTGACTCCCTGCCCCGGACCAAATTTGTGGGCATTCAGGCCCTGCTGAAGGAGGCGGGCCTTCTGGGCAAGCCCATCACCTCCATCCAAATCGGCTTCATTCTCTCCCCGCGGATCAACGCCGCCGGGCGCATGGGAAAAGCGGATCTGGCCGCGGATTTACTGGAAACCGAGGACCCGGTTCAAGCGGAGGAGCTGGCCCGGGCCCTGTGCGAATTGAATCGGGAGCGGCAGGCGGTGGAGCAGACCATCTGCACCGAGGCCGTTGAGCAGATCACCCATCTCCCGCCGGAGGACCTCAGCGCGTTGGTTTTGGCCAGCGAGCATTGGCATCAGGGCGTGGTGGGGATCGTCGCCTCCCGCCTCTGCGAAAAATATTCCTGCCCCAGTTTTATGATTCACCTGAAGGACGGCTGCGGAAAAGGCTCCTGCCGGTCCTACGGCGGCTTCAATCTCTTTGCCGCCTTGGAGTCCTGCGCCGATTTGCTGGACGGCTTCGGCGGACACGAGCTGGCGGCGGGCTTCACCATTCCCGAGGGCAATATCGACGCCTTCCGGGCGCGGATGAATCGCTATGTCCGCACCGCCACCGGCGGCGTGCTGCCGGTCAGCTCCCTGTGCATCGACGCGCCCATCGCCTCCCCGTCGGAGATGACACTGGCGGAGGTGGAGTATCTATCTATGCTGGAGCCTTACGGCGCGGGCAATGTCCGCCCGGTGTTCGCCCTTTTGGGGACCACGGTGGACAGCTTGCAGGCCGTGGGCCAGGGCAAGCACTTAAAGCTGCGCCTGAGCAAGGGCACCTGCCACTTTGACGGCATCTTTTTCTCCGTGACGGCGGAGGAATTGGGCATTGCCCCGGGCAGCCGGGTGGATGTGGCATTTTATCTTCAATCCAATACCTTCCGGGGCACCACAACCCTGCAATTGCAGCTCATTGATTTGCGCCCCTCCCTCAAGCCCAGCCGCCACGAGTGCGAGGCGCTGTCCCTGCTGGAGCGCCTGCGGGACGACGAACCCCTCACGGCCCAGGAGGTCAGCCGTCTGCGGACCTCCCGGGAGCAGTTCGGCGCGTATTGGAAGATGGTGGAGCCTCAGCTCCGCCAGGGGAAGCTGGAGGAAAATCTATTGCCCTATTTGCGCCGTCTGGCCAATGCCGGCGGCGGGACAGAGGGCTTTTTGCGGGCGGCGCTGGCTCTGGCGGTGTTTGACGAGCGGGGGCTTTTGACCTCCCAACTGGACGGTGACCGCCTGGTGCTCAAGCTCCGCACCACCCAGGGCAAGGTGGATTTGTTCGCCTGCCCCTATCTCTCGCGGCTGCAGGATGGTGCGGCCAAACGAAATTGAGGTGAATTGGTATGCCCGTCAGGGAACAATATACCCATTTGGAAACAACGGTGCGGGAGTATAACCCCGCTGCCGATTTTGAACAGCTCCGGGCCGCCTACGAGTTTGCGGAGAAGGCCCACCAGGGGCAAAAACGCAAGGATGGGTCCGATTATATCACCCACCCCTTGGCGGTGGCGCAAATTATCGCGGAGGAGCTGCACCTGGACTCGGAGTCCATCGTGGCGGCGCTGCTCCACGACGCCATTGAGGACACCCCCGTCACCCACGACCAAATTTCCAAGCTCTTTTCCCCCACCGTGGCGGATTTGGTGGAGGGCGTGAGCAAGCTGACCCGGATTCAATATGCCACCAAGGAAGACGAGCAGATGGAGAATCTGCGGAAAATGCTCATCGCCATGAGCAAGGATATCCGGGTGATTCTCATCAAAATCTCCGACCGGCTGCACAATATGCGCACCATGGAGTACCAGTCCATCGACAAGCAGAAGCAAAAATCTCTGGAAACCATGGAGATTTACGCCCCCATCGCCCATCGCCTGGGAATGCAGCGGATGAAATGGGAGCTGGAGGACCTGTCGCTGAAATATCTGGACCCCATCGGCTACGAGGAAATTGTCTCCCAGCTGGGGGAAAAACAGCAGGAGTACGACGCGTTTATGGCCCGCACCCAGGCCCAGATTGACGGGCGGCTGAACGAGGTGGGCGTGTCCCATGTGGTCTACGGACGCATGAAGCACCCATATAGTATCTATCGCAAGATGTTCAACCAGAATAAATCCCTGGACGAGATTTTCGACCTCTTCGCCTTCCGGGTGGTGGTGGATAACGTGGGGGACTGCTACAATGTGCTGGGCGTCATTCACGATATTTATAAGCCCATTTTGGGCCGGTTCAAGGACTATATCGGCACCGCCAAGCCCAACGGCTACCAGTCCCTGCACACCACCGTCATGGGCAACGACGGCATCCCCTTCGAGGTGCAGATCCGCACCCGGGAGATGCACGAAATTGCGGAATACGGCGTGGCCGCCCACTGGAAATACAAGCAAAACGGCCAGGGCGGCGGCACCGAGGGCCGCTACGAGTGGGTGCGCCGCCTGCTGGAAAATCAGGAGGGCGCGGATGCCGAGGACTATATCCGCTCCCTGAAAATTGATATGTTTGCCGACGAGGTGTTCGTGTTCACTCCCAACGGCGACGTGCAAAATCTCCCCTCCGGCGCGACCCCCATCGACTTTGCCTATTCCGTCCACTCCGCCGTGGGCAATCACATGACCGGTGCCAAGGTCAACAACCGCATTGTCACCTTTGACCATGTGCTGAAAAACGGCGACATCGTGGAAATTTTGACCTCTAAAAACGCCAAGGGCCCCAGTCGGGACTGGATGAAAATTGCCAAGTCCAGCGAGGCCAAAAGCAAAATCCGCCAGTGGTTCAAAAAGGAAAAGCGGGAGGAGAACATCGCCAATGGCCGCGCCGCCTTTGAAAACGAGCTGAAGCACTGCGGCATCCCGATGAAAACGGTGATGGACAGCGAAAATCTGCCGGTGCTGCTCAAGCGGGTGGCCTTTGGCACCCTGGACGAGATGTACGCCTCCATCGGCTACGGCGGCTTCACCGCGCAAAAGGCCGTCAACCGGATGCAAAGCGAGCTCAACCGCATCCAAAAGCAGTTGGCGGAAAAACTGCCGGAGGAGGAGCCGGGGAAGACGGAACCGGCCCGCCCCGCCGCCCAGCCGGTCAAAAGCGCCCAGGGCATCATTGTGGAGGGACTGGACAACTGCCTGGTGAAATTCTCCAAGTGCTGCACCCCTGTCCCCGGGGACGAGATTATCGGCTTTATCACCCGGGGCTACGGCGTGTCCGTCCACCGCTGCGACTGCCCCAACGCGTCTGCGGAGCGGCGGGCGCTTCCCGGACAGGAGGGGAGATGGATTAAAGTCTCCTGGGGCGCGGACACCGGGGACAGCTATCCCACCATCTTGGAGGTGGTCTGCAAGGACCGCATCAGCTTGCTGTTGGATATTTCCACGGTGCTCTCTGCCACGAATACCTATGTGCTGGGGATTCAATCCCGCAGCACCGAGGACCAATTCGCCATTTTCCACCTGGAAATCCGGGTGCGGGACAGTGGGCAGTTGGGCGCTGTCATGAATAAGCTCAACCAAATTTCCGGCGTGCTCCGGGTCACCCGCCCCGCCGGGGGCTAAGGCCCGGGGACGATAAAACGAAAACGAGAACGGAGAATTAAGCCATGAAATGGCACGGCTTTTGGACCCTTGCCGCCTTGGCGTGCATGGTGATGTGCATTGTCAGCGGGCATCAAATCACCGGGGGGCGCAAGTCCGCCCCGCCCGTGTCCGGCAAAAAATCGCGTAAAAGGAGACAAAGGCTATGAGAGCAGTGGTAACGCGGGTGGACCGGGCCTCCGTCAAGGTGGACGGCGAACTCTGCGGACAGATCGGCAGGGGCTTTTTGGTGCTGTTGGGCGTCACCCATGAGGACACCCCGGCAGAGGTGAAGAAAATTGCCGATAAGGTCTGCGGCCTGCGTATTTTTGAGGATGAATCCGGCAAAATGAATTTGGGACTGGACGCGGTGGCAGGCGAGCTGCTGGTCATTTCCCAGTTCACCCTGTACGGCAACTGCAAGCACGGCCGGCGGCCGGAGTTTTTGGCGGCGGCCCGGCCGGAGGTGGCGATTCCCCTGTATGAGCAGTTTCTGGCGGAGTGCCGGGCCAAGGGCCTCCGGGTGGAGGCAGGGGTGTTCGGCGCGCATATGGATGTGGATTCGCTGAACAGCGGTCCGCTGACCTTGATTTTGGATACGGAGCAATTGTAAGCGGCCCCTCCCGGCGGGAAAAATCTCCCCCGGCGATGGAGCGCGATTCCGGGGCGGAACAGATGACCCGGGGACAGAGAGGAGCATTTTTATGAAAATTTCTTGTTTGCAGGTGGGGGAAATCGGCACCAACTGCTATTTGCTGTTTGACGAGGCGAAAAAAGCTTGCGCCGTGGTGGATCCCGGCGGCGACGCGGTGCGCATCCACGACGCGGTGGTCCAATCCGGCTGTGCCCCTGTGGCCATTTTCCTCACCCATGGGCATTACGACCATGTCAGAGGGGTGGCGGAGCTGCAAGCCGCCTGGCCCAATATCCCCGTGTACCGCAACCATCGGGACGCACCCACCGCCACGGACGAATATACCACCTATCTTTTTCCCGCCCTTGCCGGGGCCACGGATTATGACGAGGGGGATACCCTCCGGGTGGGGGATTTGACCCTCACGGTGCTGGCCACCCCCGGCCATTCGGAGGGCTCGGTGAGCCTGCTTTGCGGCGACGCGCTCTTCTGCGGGGACACCCTGTTTGCCGGCTCCTGCGGGCGGACGGATTTGCTGGGAGGCAGTGTGCCGGACATTTTGCACTCCCTGGGCCGCCTAGCGGCTCTCCCCGGGAATTTGCAGGTGCTGCCGGGGCATATGGAGCCGTCCACCCTGGATGCGGAGCGGGCCACTAACCCCTACGTGCGCAAGGCACTGCGGGAGCAGGCGAGATGAAGCTGGCACTCATCGGCCATGGGGAAATCTATGTGGTGGAGCAGACGCTGCTGACGCTGTTTCCCGAGGAGCGGCTGAGCTATGAGCCTGTTTCACCGGAGACGGACGCCCGCTGGGCCATCATCTCTCTAGAGGAGGAGGCGAACCACTGCCGCGTCACCACGGAATTTGGCTGGGACGGCAAGGCCGCGCCCTTTACCCAAGGGGTGCCCCTCTCCGGCACGGACTATGAAAAAGAGGGCCAGCGCCGCCGCTGTATCGGCATGAGCATTTTTCAGGCGGCCCGCATCGTCACCGGTATTCAGCCCCCCTGGGGCAGTCTCACCGGCGTGCGGCCGGACAAAATTGCCGTGGAGGCCCTGGAAAACGGAGCCTCCCCTGCCGCCGCCCGGGAATTGCTGGAAAGGACGTATTTCGTCACACCGGACCGGGCGAAGCTGGCCGTGGAGACGGCGGGCATGACCTGCAAGACCCGCAAAACCTTGGGGGCGCAGGACATTGCCCTGTACGTGGGGATTCCCTTTTGCCCCACTCGCTGTTCCTATTGCTCCTTTGTCAGCAGCTCGGTTGCCCGGAGCTTTGCCCAGGTGGCCCCCTATGTGGACGCACTGACGGCGGAGATTGAGGCCGGCGGGCGCATGGCCCGGGACCAGGACCTGCGGGTCCGGGCGTTTTACATGGGCGGCGGCACCCCCACCACCCTGACGGCCCCCCAGATGGACCGGGTGCTGACGGCGTTGGAGCGGGCCTTTGATTTAACCGATTGCCAGGAAATCACCGTGGAGGCCGGCCGGCCGGACACAGTGACCCGGGAAAAGCTGGCGGTGCTCAAGGCCCACGGGGTGGACCGGGTGTCCATCAATCCCCAGTCCATGGAGGACAGCGTCCTCAAGGCCATCGGCCGCTGTCACAGCGCCGCCGACATTGCCGCCGCCATGGATTTGGTGGGGGAGGTCGGCTTTGCCCATGTGAATATGGACCTGATCGCGGGATTGCCGGAGGACACGGCGGAGGGCTTTCGCCGGACGCTGGACGCCTGCTTGCAATTCGGCACGGACAATCTCACCGTCCACACCCTGTCCCTGAAAAAGGGCAGCCGCATCACGCTGGAGGGCCTGCGCATCCCGGCGGCGGAGGTGGTGGGGGAGATGCTGGACTATGCCGCGCCCCAATTGCGGGGGGCGGGCTACGGGCCGTATTATCTCTATCGGCAGAAATATATGTCCGGCAGCTTTGAAAACGTGGGCTGGTGCAAGCCCGGCGGCGAGTGCCTTTACAATATTGAAATTATGTCGGAGCTGTGCTCCATTTTGTCCTTCGGCGCAGGCGGCTCCACCAAAATGGTGGTCCCCGGCACCAACCACATTCAGCGGACCTTTAATTTGAAATACCCCAAGGAGTACATGGAGCGGCCGGAAAAATATTTGGCCAATCAGGCGGCCTTCGCCGCGTTTTACAAGGAACTGAAAGGAACTAGGTGACCTATGGCCTATTCATTAGCGCAAATCAACGCCGCCATCCACAGCGACCCCAAGGGATTTGTGGAGGAAGCCGACGCGGCGTTCCAGAAAAAAGTCTCCGACGCGGCGGCGCAAATCGCCGACAACCGGGAAAATTCCCATATTATTTTGCTCTCCGGCCCCTCCGGCTCGGGAAAAACCACCACCGCCATGAAAATTGAGGAGCTGTTGGACCGTTCCGGCGTGGTGACGCATACCATTTCCATGGATAACTATTTCATGTCCCTGGACCCGGAGACGGCTCCCCGGAACCGGGACGGGGCCATCGACTATGAATCTCCGTTTTTGCTGGATATTGAGCTGTTAAACCGCCATTTTTCCATGCTGGACCGGGGAGAGACGATTCATGTGCCCAAATTTGAGTTCGCCCGCCAGATGCGCTCCGCCGTCAACTCCCGGCCCCTCCATCTGGGCCACGACGCACTGGCGATTTTTGAGGGGATTCACGCGCTGAACGACGTGATTACCGGCAAAAATCCCAAGGCCATGAAGGTCTATATCGCCGCCCGGTCCAATTTGACCGACGGCGCGGGCAACACCGTGTTTGAACACTCCTGGGTCCGGCTGTGCCGCCGGATTGTCCGGGACGCGAAATTCCGCGGCAGTGACGCGGCCTTCACCCTCAAGCTGTGGCCCGGCGTGTGCCGGGGGGAAAAGCTGTATATCTCCCCCTATAAGGACAGCGCCAATATCCTCTTTGACACCACGCTGCCCTACGAAATTTCCGTGTTAAAAACCCATATTGTCCCGCTGCTGGAGGCCGTTCCCCCGGATCAGCGGGATGACACTGTGAACAGCATTTTGCTGGCCATGAACCAGGTGGAGCCGCTGGACGACACCTATGTGGCTGCCGATTCCCTGATTCGCGAATTTATCGGCGGCAGCGCCTATTCCTACTGAGCGGGGGCGCAAGCCCATTTTATAAGGAGGACTTTTTATGAACGAACGGTTACACGAGCTGCTGGACAGCGTGCAGCGCACTGCGGGTGTGGTGGGCGACGCGGCGTCCGATGTGGCGTACGGCGTGGGCAAAAAGGCCACCATGCTGCTCTCCGTGGGCAAGCTGAATATCAAAACCGTGGATTTAAAGGCGGAAATCAGCGTCAAACTCCGGGAGGTGGGCGAGATGATGTACGCCACCCACACCGGCTACCCCACCGACTCCGACGACCTGTTGGAAAAGCTGGGGCAAATTGACGAGCTGCACGCCCAAATCGCCGCGCTGAGCGCGGAGATTGCCCGCTTGCAGGGCGGCACGGTCTGCCCGAGCTGCGGCGCGCCCGCAAAAGACGGCGATGTATTTTGCAAAGAGTGCGGGGGGAAGCTGTAAGATGGAGGACGGCCGGTATCGGGAGAGCGCCGACGCGCTGCTTCGCCGCCTGGGGGACTTTCGCCCCAAGGCACTGCTGATTTTAGGCTCCGGCCTGGGCGGCCTGGGTGACGCGGTGGAAAACGCCGTGGTGGTCCCCTATGCCGACGTGCCCCACATGAAGCGCTCCACCGCCCCGGACCACAGGGGCCAATTTGTCTTTGGCCGACTGGCCGGTGTGGACGTGGCGGTGATGCAGGGGCGGCTCCATCCCTACGAGGGCTGGTCCTTCCCGGAGGTGGCCTACCCTGTGAGGGTGCTGAGATTACTGGGCGCGGAGACACTGGTGGTCACCAATGCCGCCGGCGCGGTGAATACGAATTTTTCCGCCGGGGATCTGATGCTGATCACCGACCATATCAAGCTCTTTGGCACCAGCCCGCTCTGGGGAGAAAATCAGGATGAATTTGGCCCCCGGTTCCCGGATATGTCCCATGTGTACACCCCTGCCTTGCAGGACGTGGCCCGCCGGGCGGCGCAAGGGCTGGGCATCCCCCTGATGGAGGGGGTTTATATGTATTTCCCCGGGCCCCAGTACGAAACCCCGGCGGAGGTCCGTGCCGCCCGCATGTTGGGCGCGGACGCGGTGGGGATGTCCACCGTGCCGGAGGTGATTGCCGCCGCCCACTGCGGGATGCGGGTGCTGGGCTTCACCCTTTGCACCAACATGGCCGCCGGGGTGCT
>JAVVPH010000013.1:12727-15264 GCA_036655835.1 Oscillibacter sp. | reverse complement strand
TGGTGGTGTGGTTCTTCGCCATCTTCCAGATGGGCCTTTTGGACGGCACTGCCTTTGATATGTCCATTCAGCAGGGCTTGCAGTATTTCGCAGCCTGCCTGCCCATGGCATTGGGCGGCCTGTTCTCCGCCATCGCACAGGGCCGGGTGGCTGCTGCTTCCATCAACATTTTGGCCAAGAAGCCGGACGACTGGTCCAAGGGCATGATTCTCTGCATCACGGTGGAGTTCTATGCCATCTTGTCTCTGCTGGCTTCCATGCTGATGATTATTAATATTGGCGCTTAACCCCATAGAAAGGGGAATAAACATGAACGGTATCGAAAAAATCACAGGGCAGATTGACGCAGATGCCCAGATGGAGATTGACCGCATTCTCGGCGACGCCCGGGACGAGGCCGCACGGATTGCCGCGCGGTATCAGGCCCAGGCGGACAGCGAGAAGGGGGAGTTGTCCGCACGGAACCAGAAGGCGGCAGCCGAGCGCGAGGAGCGTTTGGTGAGCGTGGCCCAAATGGAGGCCCGCAAGGTCAGCCTGGCGGCTAAGCAGGAGATGGTGGGCAAGGCCTTTGATTTGGCGCTGGAAAAGCTCTGCGCCATGCCGGAGGAAACCTATATTTCCGTTGCGGCGGCATTGCTGGTGCAGGCCGCTCCCACGGGAAAGGGCGCAGTCATCTTCTCCCCGGAGGACCGGGAGCGCATCGGCGCGGCGGTGGTATCCAGAGCCAACGCACTGTTGGCCCGGGAGGCTGCCCCGGATTTACCCGAGACGGATTCCAAGGTGGTGGCCCTGCTGAACAAGGTCGTCACCGGCGTATCCGCACTGGCCCAGGGAACCGCCATGCTGACCTTGTCGCCGGAGACCCGGCCCCTCAAGGGCGGATTCATTCTATCCAGCGGCAATGTGGAGGTCAACTGTACCTTCGACACCTTGGTGCGCCTGCAAAAGGCGGAGACAGCGGGAGCGGTGGCAAAGCATCTGTTCCCCTAATGTAAGGAGGAAGTGTCTTGGCTAAAAAAATCAAAGACACCGATTATCTGGTCATCTCCGCTCGCATCAAGGCCATGGAAACGGGGCTGTTGACCCGGGAGCGGATGGAACAAATTTTAGAGGCACGGAGCGACGACGAGGCAATCAAGCTCTTGCAGGAGTGCGGATATCCCGAGCTGGACGCAACGAACCCGGAGGCGTTGGACGCCGCGTTGTCGGCGGCACGGGAGGCCACCCTGGAGGATTTGACCGACGGCGCGCCGGACAGCCGATATATTGACATTTTCAAGCTGAAATATGACTATCACAACGCAAAGGTAATTTTGAAGGCCCGGGCCATGGGCGTGGACGCCCAGCATATGCTGATGGACATGGGCCGGGTGCCGGCGGCGGAGCTAAAAGCGGCCATGGACAGCGGCGAATTGGACAGTCTGCCCACGTTGCTGGCCGCCGCCGTGGCGGAGGCCCGGGACGTACTGGACACCACCCGGGACCCACAGCTCTCCGACATCGCGCTGGACCGCCGGAGCTATCAGGATATGGCCCAGGTGGCCGCAAGCACCGGCAGCGCCTTTTTGGCGGGCTATGTGCGGGCGGTGATCGACGCGGTGAATCTGCGGACCTTGGTGCGGACACTGCGCATGGGCAAGAGCGCGGAATTTTTGCAGGGCGTGCTGGTTGAGGGCGGCGAGATGGACCCCGCGTCCATTTTGGCGGTATCTGCCGCCGGCGGCAGCGGACTTAGCGAGCTGTATGCCCCCACGGCCCTGCATGGGGCGGCGGAGGCCGGGGCAGAGGCCCTGAACGGCGGCGCGCTGACTGCGTTTGAAAAGCTCTGCGACGACGCGGTGGGCGAGTATTTGTCCGGCGCACAGCTCATCCCCTTTGGCGAAGCGCCCTTGGTGGGCTACCTGGCGGCCCGGGAGACGGAATATACCAATCTGCGCATCCTCTTGATGGGGCGCGGCACGGGGCTTCCCCCCGAGGTCATCCGGTCCCGGCTCCGGGCAAGCTATGTGTAAGGAGCGGTAACAAATGGCGACAACGTATCAAATCGCCGTGATTGGCGACTGGGAGTCCGTGATGGGCTTCCGTGCTCTGGGGCTGGACACCTATCCCGTTACCTCCGCGGAGGAAGCGGGGGAGAAGGTGCGAGAGCTGGCCCGGGGCGACTGCGCGGTGATTTATCTCACGGAGCAGTTGGCCCGCAATATGGAGGACGTGCTGGCACGCTACAAGGACCTGCTGCGCCCTGCCATCATTCTCATTCCCGGCCGGGAGGGGTCTCTCGGCATTGGCAAGGCCAATCTTCAGCGGTCCATCGAGCGGGCCGTGGGAGCGGACATTCTGTAAAACATCCAGGTGGGCGTTCATCCCCCCAGATACGAATTTTGACCGTAAGATCCAAATTCATTGCCCCACCGGTGCGTACACGGGTGCCGCCGCCATGGGCGGCTGGGCTCAAAGTGTTTTTCACATGTCGTGACAAAACGATTGAATTTGCCGCGCACAGTGCGGGACGGGGGAGGAATCCTCCGGGAGAGAAC
>JAVVPH010000013.1:0-12717 GCA_036655835.1 Oscillibacter sp. | reverse complement strand
GGTGTCGCCGCCATGGGCGGCTGGGCTCAAAGCGTTTTTCTCAGGCACACGTTCTGACAAAACGATTGAATTTGCCGCGCACAGCGCGGGACGGGGGAGGCCCTATCGGGAGAGAACGTTTATTCGCGCGGGGCGCGATGCGGTGAAACGCAGCGGAAAAGCTAATTTTTGCGAATCTACCCTGAAAGAAGGTTGTCTGTTTGAGCGGTAAAGTTGTGAAAGTATCCGGGCCGCTGGTGGTGGCTACGGGCCTGTCGGACGCCAATATGTCCGACGTGGTGCGCGTGGGTCCCCAGCGTCTCATCGGCGAAATCCTGACCATGAAGGGCGACGCCGCCTCCATCCAGGTTTATGAGGAAACCTCCGGCCTGGGGCCCGGCGCAGAGGTGGAAACCACCGGAGCGCCCATGAGCGTGGAGCTGGGGCCAGGTATGATTGAGGGCATCTACGACGGCATCCAGCGTCCGCTGGAAAAAATCGTGGAGCAGGTGGGCGCCTGCATCACCCGCGGTATCGAAATTCCCGCCCTGGACCATGACAAGAAGTGGGACTTTACACCCACTGTGGCAGTTGGAACAAAGGTCATCGGCGGCGATATTATCGGCACCGTTCCGGAGACAAACGTGGTGCTCCACAAGGTGATGGTTCCCCCCAACATGAGCGGTGAAATTCTCAGCATTGAGCACGGCGCATTCAACGTCACCGAGACGATTGCCACACTGAAATGCGACGACGGCCGGGTAATTCCCCTGACCATGAGCCACAAATGGCCGGTCCGCGTGGGCCGTCCCTACACACGGAAATATCCCCCCACCCGGCCTCTGTGCTCCGGCCAGCGGGTCATTGACACCATGTTCCCCATCGCAAAGGGCGGCACCGCCGCCGTACCCGGACCCTTTGGCTCCGGCAAAACCGTGGTGCAGCACCAATTGGCCAAGTGGTCCGACGTGGACATTGTGGTCTACATCGGCTGTGGCGAGCGCGGCAACGAGATGACCGACGTGCTGCGGGAGTTCCCGGAGCTGAAGGACCCCCGCACCGGCGAGTCCTTGATGAAGCGGACGGTTTTGATTGCCAACACCTCCGATATGCCCGTGGCGGCCCGTGAGGCCAGCGTGTATACCGGCATCACCATTGCGGAATATTTCCGCGACATGGGCTACGACGTGGCCGTTATCGCCGACTCCACCTCCCGCTGGGCCGAGGCTCTGCGTGAGATGTCCGGCCGGTTGGAGGAGATGCCCGGCGAGGAGGGCTACCCCGCATACCTCGCCTCCCGTTTGGCCCAGTTCTATGAGCGTGCCGGCTCGGTGGAGTGCATCGGCTCCGATGAGCGCCGGGGCAGCCTCACCGCCGTGGGCGCGGTTTCCCCTCCCGGCGGCGACCTGTCTGAGCCGGTTTCTCAGAGCACCATGCGGATTGTCAAGGTGTTCTGGGCGCTGGATTCCTCCTTGGCGTACAAGCGGCATTTCCCGGCCATCAACTGGCTGAATTCCTATTCTCTGTATCTGGATTCTCTCAAGACCTGGTTTGACGAAAATCTGGGCGTGGAATTTATGCAGGACCGGGCCGAGGCCATGTCCCTGCTCCAGAGCGAGGCCAGCTTGAACGAAATCGTCCAGTTGGTGGGTAAGGACGCGCTGTCCGCCGCCGACCAGCTGACGCTGGAGGTGGCCCGCATGATTCGTGAGGACTTCTTGCAGCAAAATGCCTTCACCGACATTGACGGCTATTCCAGCTATGACCGGCAAAAGAAGCTCTTGACCCTGATTTTGAGCTACGATAAGCTCAGCCGTGCCGCCATTGCCAAGGGCGCTGTGGCCGCGAAGCTGTTCGACATTCCCGCCCGCGAGCAAATCGGCCGGGCCAAGAGTGTTCCCGCAGAGGAATATGTGGCGGTATATGCCAAAATTGAAACCGATATGGAACAGCAGATTCAGACCATCACAGACCAGGGAGGCGAGAGAAGATGATTCGTGAATACAAAACCGTAGAGGAAATCGTCAGCCCGCTGATGATGGTCCGCATGGTGGAAAATGTCACCTACGATGAACTGGTGGAGGTGGAGCTGCCCAACGGCAGCATCCGCCGGGGCAAGGTGTTGGAGGTCAACGGCGACACCGCCGTGGTCCAGCTCTTCGAGTCCGCCGCCGGCATCAACTTGGCGGCCTCCAAGGTTCGTTTTCTGGGGCATCCTCTGCAATTGGGCGTCAGCGGCGATATGCTTGGCCGGGTGTTCAACGGCATGGGTCAGCCCATCGACGGCGGCCCCGACATTCTGCCTGAGGAATACAAGGACATCAACGGCCTGCCCATGAATCCGGCGGCCCGGGACTATCCCAACGAATTTATCCAGACCGGCGTTTCCACCATCGACGGACTGAACACCTTGGTCCGTGGGCAGAAGCTGCCCATCTTCTCCGGCTCCGGCCTGCCCCACGCCAACCTTGCCGCCCAGATTGCCCGGCAGGCCAAGGTGCTGGGGGACGCGGGCAGCAACTTCGCCGTGGTGTTCGCCGCCATCGGCATCACCTACGAGGAATCTGAATTCTTCGTCAGTGAGTTCCGCCGCACCGGCGCCATCGACCGCACGGTGCTGTTTTCAAACCTCGCCAACGACCCGGCGGTGGAGCGCATTTCCACCCCTCGTATGGCCCTGACCGCCGCCGAGTATCTGGCCTTTGAAAAGGGGATGCAGGTGCTGGTGATCATGACCGATATCACCAACTACGCCGAGGCCTTGCGAGAGGTTTCCGCCGCGAAAAAGGAAGTCCCCGGCCGCCGCGGCTTCCCGGGCTATCTGTACACCGACTTGGCAACGCTCTATGAGCGGGCCGGGCGGCGGTTGGGCTGCCCCGGCTCCATCACCCTGATTCCCATTTTGACCATGCCCGAGGATGACAAAACCCACCCCATCCCCGACTTGACGGGCTATATCACCGAGGGGCAGATCATCCTCTCCCGCCCGCTGTACCGCCAGGGGATTCATCCCCCTGTGGACGTGCTGCCCTCCCTTTCCCGCTTGAAGGATAAGGGCGTTGGCAAGGGCAAAACCCGGGAGGACCACGCCGACACCATGAACCAGCTCTTTGCTGCCTATTCCACCGGCAAGGACAACAAGGAATTGATGAGCATTTTGGGCGAGGCCGCCTTGACCCCCACGGATTTGCTGTACGCAAAGTTCGCGGACGAGTTTGAAAAACGTTATGTCAACCAGGGCTACGAGGAGAACCGCTCCATTGAGGAGACTTTGAATCTGGGCTGGGAACTGCTCTCCATCCTGCCTCGGTCCGAGATGAAGCGCATCAAGCCGGAGCTACTGGAAAAGTATTGGCCGAAAAAAGATCAGGAATAAGGAGGGGACACCATGCCTACTATCACGGTAAGCCCCACCAGAATGGAGCTCACCCGTCTCAAGGGCAAGCTGCGCACCGCACGTCGGGGCCACAAGCTGCTCAAGGACAAGCGGGATGAGTTGATGAAGCAGTTTCTGGACACGGTCCGGGAGGTGCGGAGCCTGCGCGCCGAGGTGGAGGAGGAATTGATGACGGTCCACGGGTCATTCACCGTGGCATCTGCCCTGATGTCCTCCGAGGCGCTGGAGCAGGCCTTGGTCTATCCGAAGCAGAGCGTGGACTTGACCATGACCTTTCAAAATGTCATGTCGGTGAACGTACCTGTTTACGATTTCCAGACCAAAACCAAATCCGATTCCGACATTTACCCCTATGGCTTCGCGGCGACCTCCGGCGAGCTGGACACCGCTGTGGACGCACTGGGGCGGGTGTTCCGCAAGATGCTGAAGCTGGCCCAGATTGAAAAGGCCGCCCAGCTGATGGCGGAGGAAATCGAAAAAACCCGCCGCCGGGTCAACGCGCTGGAATACGTGGTCATTCCCGATACCCAGGACTCCATCCGCTATATCACCATGAAGCTGGACGAGAACGACCGCTCTACCACCACGCGCTTGATGAAGGTGAAGGATATGCTGTTGAAGCAAGCCATTGAGCAGCAGCGTGTGCGGGATGAACAAGCCATGCAGGCTTTTAAAGCCGCGGAAAATTAAACCAGGGCTGTTCCGCGCAAAAATTGCCGTGGAAGGGCCTACGGCAGGCGGTGCGGCAGAGAGCCGCGCCGCTTTGCCATCTTTGCAAGGAGGAATTTGTATTTATGTATTGCGTGCATTCCATTACCCAAGACCTCAGCTGGTTGGGCGCGTCGGATCGGCGGCTGACGCTGTTTGAAAACGCGTTTCCCATCCCCCGGGGCGTGAGCTACAACGCCTATTTGATGCTGGACGAAAAGACCGTGCTGCTGGACACCGTGGACCAGGCGGCGGGAGAGCGGTTTTTTGAAAATTTGGAGTATGTTTTGGCGGGCAGGGCACTGGACTATGTGGTGGTGAACCACATGGAGCCGGACCACTGCGCCACGCTGGGAGAGCTGCTGCGGCGGTATCCGGCGGTGCAGGTGGTGGGCAATCCCAAAACGCTGACCATGATCGGCCAGTTTTATGACATGGATTTGACCAATCGCACCGTCACGGTCAAGGAGGGGGACAGCCTCAACACCGGGCGGCACTGCTTCACCTTTTATATGGCTCCCATGGTTCACTGGCCCGAGGCCATGGTGACCTATGACACCACCGACAAGGTGCTGTTTTCCGCCGACGCCTTCGGCACCTTCGGGGCGGTCAACGGCAATTTGTTTGCCGACCAGGTGGATTTCCCCCGGGAATATCTGCCGGACGCCCGGCGGTATTACACCAATATCGTGGGAAAATATGGCACCCAGGTGCAGTCTCTGCTGAAAAAAGCCGCCGGACTGGACATTGCCTATCTCTGCCCCCTCCATGGGCCGGTGTGGCGCAAGGACATCGGGTGGTATCTTGAAAAATACCAGCGTTGGAGCACCTACACCCCCGAGGACCGGGGCGTGGTGATTGCCTACGGCTCCATCTACGGCCACACGGAAAATGCGGCGGAAATTTTGGCCTGCCGTCTGGCGGAAAAGGGCGTGCGGGACATCGCCATGTACGACGTGTCTGTCACCCATCCCTCCCAAATTGTGGCGGAAGCCTTCCGTTGCAGTCATTTGGTGCTGGCCTCCGCCACCTATAACGGCGGAATTTTCAGCCCCATGGAGACGCTGCTGCTGGATTTGAAGGCCCACAATCTGCAAAATCGCACTGTGGCGCTGATTGAAAACGGCACCTGGGCGGCCCAGTCCGGGCGGCTGATGGGGGAGATTTTGGCCTCTATGAAGAATATGCAGGTGCTGGAAAACACCGTCAGCCTGAAATCCTCCGTAAAAACAGAGCAGCGCCTGGCGCTGGAAGCACTGGGCGACGCAATGGCGGCGGATATTCTGGGATAAAAGCCGCCCAAGAGGACTTTTTCCCAATGGAATGCCTGCATCAAATTAAACGGCGGTTGCACTGTGCAACCGCCGTTTTTGATCTGTTATACGAATATTTTAATGAAAACCTTGCGAATTTCATTTGCTGTGCGCTGCATGGCAGTGGGTGTGCATAGGTCGTCAATGCGACTTTCCCGCGCTGTAAAGCACAGCGAAAATCTCTGATTTTCGGATGAAAAGATGTTTCAATCTTTTCATCGAATCATAGGATTACAGCAGCGTAACGCCGCTGTTTTCGCAGATTTCCTGGGTGCTTTTGTCCCACAGGCTGACCTGCACCTCGCCGATGTGGCAGGCACCCAGCAAGAGCATACACAGCCGGGACTGGCCGATGCCGCCGCCGATGGCCTGGGGCAGCTCGCCGTTTAACAGCATTTTGTGGAAGGGGAGGGCGCGGCGGTCGTCACAGCCGCTCTCCGTCAACTGGCGGTCCAAAGAGGCCTCGTCCACCCGAATGCCCATGGAGGACAGCTCAAAGCGGCTCTCTAGCACCGGGTTCCACATGAGAATGTCGCCGTTGAGGCTCCAATCGTCATAGTCCGGCGCACGGCCGTCGTGGGGCTTGCCGGAGGTCAGCTTCTTGCCGATTTGCATTAAAAACACCGTGTGGTGTCTGCGGCAAATCTCTGTCTCCCGGTCGTTGGGGCAGAGGTCGGGGAAGCGGTCCTCCAGCTCCTGGGTGGTGATGAAATACACGTCCCGGTCGGGCTTGAAGGTCAGGGCCGGGAATTTTTTCCGCAGGTCGGCGGAGGTGTCGCACATGGCGGTGACAATTTCCCGGACGGTATCCTTCAAATATTGCAGATTGCGGTTTTGCCGGTCAATGTGCTTTTCCCAGTCCCACTGGTCCACGTAGATGGAGTGGAGGTTGTCCACCTCCTCGTCCCGGCGGATGGCGTTCATATTGGTATAAAGGCCGGTGCCCAGCTTAAATTCATAGCGTTTCAGGGCCAGACGCTTCCATTTTGCCAGGGAGTGGACCACCTGTCCGTCGGTGCCCACATCGGGAATATCAAAGGAGACGGGCCGCTCCACACCGGTGAGGTTGTCGTTGAGGCCGGTGTTGCCGTCCACAAACAGCGGGGCGGAGACGCGGTGGAGGTTCAGCCGCCCTGTCAAATTCTTTTGAAAGTCCGCGTGGATGAACTCAATGGCCCGCTGGACCTCGTTGTTGGTCAGGGGCATATGGTAGCCCGGGGGAATCATCACTTTACTCATGTTATACCGATCCTTTTATGTGAATTTATTGAAAGAAGGAGACAATCCAAGGGGTGACATAGGCCTCCATCAGGGCGGCGGCGACCAATAGGGGCACCAACGCCACCAGAAGAAGCCGGGAAATGTGGGTGAAGCAATCCCAGAGGGGGATGGCGGTTTCGTCCTTTCGGCAGCGGCGGCTTAGCTGTCCGCAGACAAACAGGCCCATGGCGATGGCCAGCACCAAGGCCGGCAGCTCAAAAATGGCGTGGGGCAGAAGGGCCGCGAAATAGACCGCCAGAGACAGGCCGTTGGCCGCGTAATGGGCGGCTAGGACCCCCAACAGCATGGCGTTGGTCCCCAGAGACAGCGCGGGGAAGCGGAGAAAGGGAAGCAGTCCCCAGAGCATCACCGTGACGCAGGCCTGCAAATTGTTGGAGAAGAGAAAGAGGGCGGAGATGCGGCCGTTTTCATCCAGAACATCCATGCCGCCGAACAAGTTCATGACGTAACCCATGACGGTGTCCCGCAGGTTCGGCAGGGCCAGGGAGAGGCCGAAGCTGAAAACAACCAGAATGACAAAGGCGATGGCGGTGCGTTTGACCTCGGGACCGTAGCCCACCTGCCAAACTGTCCGCAATTCGGCGGTTTGTGTTTTGAAAAAATTCATGAACGCAGCAGGGCACAGCCACAGTGAATGCGGCGAATTGCCTCGTCCTTGCCCAGAATGTGGCACAGCTCCACCGCACCGCCGGGGGTGACCAGCTTGCCGGCCACGGCGATGCGCAGAGGCCACATCAGCAGGGCGTTTTTCACTTCCAACCGGGCGGCCAGGTCAATGAGGGCATCGTGAATGGAGTCCACGGTCCAATCCGGCAGGGCCTCTAGCACCGGCAGGGTTTTCTCCAGCATATCCAGGGAAATAACGGCATCGGTTTTGGATTTTTTATTGGTATAAAATTCCACATCATAGTCCGCCAGCGCGTCGAAAAAGTCCACCTTCTCGGGAATTTCCGTGAGCTTTTCACAGCGGGCTTGGAGCAGAGCGGCAATTTCGGCGGCGTCAATGGCGGGATTTTTCACGCTTTGACGGATATAGGGCGTCGCCACCCGGGCGAAGTCCTCCGGCGAGAGGGCGCGGAGATAGGTGGCGTTGAAATAGTCCAGCTTGGCCATGTCGAAGATGGCGGGGGATTTGGAGATGCCCGCGATGTCGAAGGCATCCACCAATTCGGCGAGGGAGAAAATTTCCCGCTCCGCCAGATCGCCCTTGGGCGCCCAGCCCAACAGCGCCACGTAGTTCAGCACGGCGGGAGTCAGGTAGCCCTGGGCAATCAGGTCCTCGTAGGAGGGATCGCCGTGGCGTTTGGACATTTTATTGTGCTGGTCCCGCATGACGGGGGAGCAGTGGACATAGGTGGGAATGGTCCAGCCGAAGGCCTGATACAGCAGATTGTATTTGGGGGCGGAGGAGAGATACTCGCTGCCCCGGACCACATGGGTAATGCCCATCAGGTGGTCGTCCACGACGTTTGCAAAGTTATAGGTGGGCAGGCCGTCGGATTTTATCAGCACCTGGTCGTCCAGGGTGTCGTTTTCCACGGTGATGTCGCCGAAGGTGACGTCGTGGAAGGTGGTCTGTCCGGCGGGGATTTTCTGGCGGATGACAAAGGACTTGCCGGCGGCCAAATTGGCTGCAATCTCTTCCTGGGAGAGGCGGGAGCAGCGCCCGTCATATTTGTGGATGGACACGCCTGCGGCGACATCCACGTCCTCCGCCTCTTCCTTGCCGCAGAAGCAGCGGTAGGCCGCGCCCTTTTCGATGAGCAGTTCGGCGTATTTCCCGTATAAATCCCGGCGCTCTGTCTGGATATAGGGGCCGACGGGGCCGCCCACGTCGGGGCCTTCGTCGTGGTCGAGGCCGCACTCAAGCAGGGTTTTATAAATCACCTCGGTGGCACCCTCCACCTGACGGACCTGGTCCGTGTCCTCGATGCGCAAAATAAATGTGCCCTGATGATGCCGGGCGATGAGCCAGGTATACAGCGCCGTACGCAAATTTCCAACGTGCATATAGCCGGTGGGAGAGGGGGCGAAGCGGGTGCGGACCTTGCCCGCGGGGATGCGCGCTTCCATCTCCTCGAAAAAATTCAAATCAATTGCCATGAAAGATACCTCCCTGTAAAATTCTGAACGGAATATAGCAAGTTACATTATCTCTTTTGTGCAGTAGATTGTCAAGAACGGATTGCGCTTTATCCTGTGTTGTGATACAATCTACAAGTTAAATTGCGCCTTTTGCCGGCGCTGACAATACAAAATAACGAGGTATTCGAAGATGGAACAGGAAATCAAGAAAAAGAGAATTTTCAGCGGCATCCAGCCCAGCGGAGAATTGACGCTTGGCTCTTATATGGGCGCCATCAAAAACTGGGTGACCTTGCAGGACGAGTACGAGTGCCTTTACTGCATTGTGGATATGCACGCCATCACCGTGCGCCAAAATCCCGCCGATTTGCGCCGCCGGTCCATGGCGCAGCTGGCCCAGTACATCGCCTGCGGACTGGACCCTCAGAAAAATATCATGTTCATCCAGAGCCATGTGCCCCAGCACGCGGAGCTATCTTGGGTTTTGGGCTGCTACACCCAATTTGGCGAGCTTTCCCGCATGACCCAATTCAAGCAGAAATCCCAACAGCACGCCGACAATATCACGGCGGGCCTGTTCACCTATCCTGTGCTGATGGCGGCGGATATTTTGCTCTATCAGGCGGATTTGGTGCCGGTGGGCGAGGACCAAAAACAGCACGTGGAGCTGTGCAGAGACATCGCCCAACGCTTTAACGGCGTGTACAGCGACACCTTTGTGCTGCCGGAGCCGTTTATTCCCAAGCTGGGAGCGCGCATTATGAGCCTGGGCGACCCGGGGAGCAAAATGAGCAAATCCGACCCGGAGGGCTGTGTGTATTTGATGGACAAGCCCGAGGAGGTGCGCCGCAAGTTCAAGCGGGCCGTCACCGACAGCGAGACGGCGGTGCGGTTTGACAAGGAGAACAAGCCCGGCGTTTCCAACCTCCTGACCATTTACTGCTCCGCCACAGGCAAAACCATGGAGGAAGCGGTGGCGGAATTTGCGGACCAGGGCTACGGCGTGTTCAAGCCCGCCGTGGGCGAGGCCGTCATCGAGCTGATGCGGCCCATCCGGGAGGAGACGGAGCGTTTGCTGGCGGACAAGAGCTATCTGGAGAGCGTCTACCGCGACGGCGCGGAGCGGGCACAGCATCTGGCCAACAAAACACTTTCTAAGGTACACCGCAAGGTGGGCTTTATCGCCCGCTGACGGAAGGAATGGCAGCAATATGATATTCGATAAGCAACTGGTTATTTCGGTGGTTTTGGCGCTGGCGGTTGCGCTGGTGGTCAGCTTTTTGGCGTCCCCGGTGGTGAAAAATTTCGCCTACAAGGTGGGGGCCATCGACGTGCCCAAGGACACCCGGCGGATGCACAAGGTGCCCATTCCCCGCTTAGGCGGCTTGGCGATTTTTCTGGGCTTTATCGTCAGCATTCTCCTGTTTACCCAGATGACCCACCAATTGAAAAGCATTTTACTGGGGGCGGTGATGATTGTGGTGCTGGGCGTGGTGGATGACATCACGCCGCTGCCCGCACTGCTGAAATTCGGGGTGCAGATTGTGGCGGCACTGATTCCCGCCACCCACGGCGTGGTGATTCAGGCCGTTTCCAACCCCAACGTCTTTTCCAGCAATGCCTACTGGATTTTGGGCGGCTTGTCCGTCCCCATCACGGTGCTTTGGATCGTGGCCATCACCAACTCCGTCAACCTCATTGACGGATTGGACGGTCTTGCCAACGGCGTATCCGCCATTTCGGCGTCCATGATGCTGGTGATTGCGCTGTTGGCGTCGGAGACCCAGGTGGCCGTTGTCATGGCGGCCCTGCTGGGGGCCTGCGTCGGCTTTATGCCCTACAACATGAATCCCGCCAAGATGTTTATGGGCGACACCGGGGCCACCTTTTTGGGCTATATCCTCGCCACCATGTCCATTCAGGGGCTGTTTAAGTTCAGCGCCATCATCTCCTTTGTGGTGCCGTTTTTGATTTTGGGCCTGCCGATTTTTGACACCACCTTTGCCTTCATCCGGCGGATTGCCCACGGGCAAAGCCCCATGACTGCCGACCGGGGCCACATCCACCATCGCTTGATTGACATGGGCCTGAGCCAAAAACAGGCGGTGGCTACGCTGTACGCCGTCTCCGCCATCTTGGGACTGAGCGCCGTGGTGCTGACCACCAGCGGCGAGCAAAAGGCCATGCTGCTGTTTGTGGCGCTGTGTATCGTGGCGGTGGTTGCCGCCCGGGTGGTGTTTCCCAAGGAGCTGCGAGAGGAGCTTCACGAGGAGATGGAGGAGCTGCGGGAGCACACGCACCATGAGGAGACCCCGGAGGAACCCGGGGAGGAAGCCCAACATAAGGAGGACCGGTAAATGGAAAAACTGCGCATTATGAGCGTGTTCGGCACCCGGCCGGAGGCTATTAAAATGGCCCCCCTGGTGCTGGAATTGAAGTCCCGCCCCCAGGTGGAAAGCCTTTGCTGTGTCACGGCCCAGCACCGGCAAATGCTGGACAGCGTGCTGGAGGTTTTTGACCTGCAGCCCGACTACGATTTGGACATTATGACCCCCCGCCAAACCCTGTCCACCATCACCAGCAAGTGCCTGCTGGGCATGGACGAGGCCATCGACGCATTAAAGCCCGATATGATTTTGGTCCACGGGGACACCTCCACCACCTTTGCCGGGGCACTGTCTGCCTTTTACCACCAGATTCCCGTGGGGCACGTGGAGGCGGGATTGCGGACCTACGACAAATACTCCCCCTTCCCGGAGGAGATGAACCGCAAAATGGTGTCTGCCATTGCGGATTTGTATTTCTGCCCCACGGTCAACAACCGGGATAACCTCCTGAAGGAGGGCATTAGCCAGGGAATTTTCATCACCGGCAACACGGTCATCGACGCACTGAAAACCACGGTGCAAAAGGACTATGTGTTTGCAAACGACGAGCTGAACCACTTGCAATACGAGAGCCGTAAAGTGATTTTGGTTACCTGCCACAGACGGGAGAATTACGGCGAGCCCATGCGCAATATCATGCTGGCACTGCGGCAGATTGCCGAGGAAAACGAGGATGTGGACCTGGTGTATCCCGTGCACCTCAGCCCTGTGGTGCAGGAGGCGGTGGACAGCTATCTGCGGGGCGCGCCCCGGGTCCACCTGATCGACCCGCTGCCCGCCGACGAGATGCACAACCTGATGGCCCGGTGCTATCTGGTGCTCACCGATTCCGGCGGCTTGCAGGAGGAGGCCCCCGCCCTGGGGAAGCCCGTTCTGGTGATGCGCCGGGAGACGGAGCGGCCCGAGGCCGTGGCCGCCGGCACGGTGCGCCTGGTGGGCGTGGTGCAGGACGACATTGTGACCATGGCCACCCGGCTGATTCGGGATCGCGGAGCCTACGAAAAAATGGCCCACGCCGTCAATCCCTATGGAGACGGAAGCGCCTGCCGCCGCATTGCCGACGCGATTTTGTGGCATTTCCATCGGGGTGAGCGGCCTGAGGATTATTTGACGAAGTAATTGAAATAGGGCCTGTGGGCCGCGAGAGGGGGGACGGAATGGACAAACGAAGGGTGAGCAAAATCTCCGCGGCGATTGCCGTGGCGATGGTTTTAATTATTGCACTGCTGATGAGCACCAGCTTGCGCCGCACCGCCCATATCACGCTGCCCACGGAAACCGCCCCCTCCGACCAGACCCCGGGGGGGACTCCGGGGGAGGACAACGCCACCGAGCAGGTGGCAATCACGCCGGAGACGGTGCAGATTGCCATTGAAACCCTGGCCCGGCCCGCTGCCTATCGCCGCAGTGTGGCGGTGGAGCAATTTTGGAGCGGCGGCAGCAGCGCCCTCAACACCACCGTCTCCGTCAGCGGCGGCTATACCCGCACGGACCGGACGCTGGTGGATGGGCGGGTGCGCCACAGCATCACCGGCAACGGGCAAACCTACATCTGGTACAACGAGGA
>JAVVPH010000012.1:11066-15972 GCA_036655835.1 Oscillibacter sp. | reverse complement strand
TAGAGCGCGGTGTCCTGCACAATCAGGCCCGTCACGCAGGTGGCGGAGGTGGCGGTGAACAGCGCGTCAAAAAAGGAAGCGCCGCCCGGCGCATGGGTGGCGATAGGAAGCGTTAAAAGCACCGCACCGGTCAAAATCAACAGCAAAAATCCCAGAATAATGACCCGGGCCGGCGTAATATGTTCATTTTTTAAAAAAGGCACAGATCTCCCTCGCAGTCTTTCCAATATGGTATCGTACATTGTAGCACACCCGGGATGAGTTTTCCGTTAAGGCTGTACAGGCCGTATTAAGACCGCATTAAGACGGACGAAAATGCGGGGCGAAAGGGAAAACAAAGGGGCGTGTTCCCCAGAATCCTTTGCGATTAGGATACCACAAAATTAAAAATTGTGGTAGTATATGATCAAATACCGCAAGCGGCCGGAGGGCCGGTTGCCCACGGAATGGGGGCTATTTTTGAGATGGCACAGGGAAATGAGGTACCGGCCCGGCCTGCCGGGAAACTGAAAATTTTCTTCGGCTATGCCGCCGGTGTGGGGAAAACCCGGGCCATGCTGGAAGCTGCCCACCGGGCAAGCGCCGGAGGTGTGGACGTGGCTGTGGGCTGTATCGCCCCCGGCACCCGGCCGGAAACCCTGGCGCTGTTGGAGGGACTTCCCAGAGTCCTGTCCGCCGGGGACGGGGCGGACAGAACCCCGGGAAGCTTGGATTTGGACGGTGCGCTCCGCCGTCAGCCCCAACTGCTGGTGGTGGACGATTTGGCCCACACCAATCGTCCGGGCAGCCGCCATCTCAAGCGCTATCAGGACGTGGAGGAGCTGCTTCGCGCGGGCATCAATGTGTACACCACCCTCAATGTCCAGCAGCTGGAGAGCCTCAACGACATTGTGGCCGGCGTCACCGGCGTGACGGTGACAGAGCGGATTCCCGACCATGTGTTTGACGCCGCCGCCCAGGTGGAGCTGGTGGATTTGGAGCCAAGCGACCTGGCTGCAGAGCGGCAGGCGGGAAGAGGGGGGACGCCGGAAAAGCGTTCCGGCTTCACAGAGCAGCACCTCACCGCCCTGCGGGAAATTGCTCTGCGGCGCACGGCGGACCGCTTGGGCCGGGATACCGCCCGCCCCAGCCGGACAAAAACCGGGGAGCACATTCTCATCTGCCTCTCCTCCGCCCCCTCCAACGCCAAGGTGATCCGCACCGCCGCCCGGATGGCGGAGGCCTTTCACAGCGAGTTTACGGCCCTGTTTGTGGAGACAGCGGATTCCGCCGGGGAGGACGAGGTCAGCCGTGTGCGCCGCCAGGCCAATCTGCGCTTGGCAGAGGAGTTGGGTGCCCGCATCACCACGCTTTACGGGGACGACCCCGCCGCCCAGATCGCGGAATATGCCCGGGCCGGCGGCGTTTCCAAAATTGTGTTGGGCCGCAGTGCCCAGCGCCGGCCGCTGCCCAGCCGGAGAAATTCCCTCATCGACCGGCTCAGCGTCCTAGCCCCGGATTTGGATGTGTATATCATCCCCGACCAGCAGACCCCCGGCAAGCCCCGCCGCCCCCACCGGCCTACGGAAGAGCAGTTTTCTCTGGGGGACACGGGGCGGATGCTGGCGATTTTGGGGCTGTGTACTGCCGTGGGCTATCTGTTCACGGCCCTGGGACTGACCACCGCCACGGTGATCATGATTTACATTTTGGGAGTGCTGTCCGTCGCCATGGCCACCAACGGGCGGAGTTACAGTCTGCTGGCCTCGGTGCTGTCCGTGCTGATTTTCAACTTTTTCTTCACCAATCCCTACTTCACCCTCCGCAGTGACCCCAGCTACATCGCCACCTTCGGCGTGATGTTTGTGGTGGCGCTGTTGAGCAGCTCACTCACCACCCGCATCAAGCGGCAGGCCCTGGAAAGCGCCCAAAAGGCCTACCGCACGGAGGTCCTGCTGGAAACCAGTCAAAAACTGCAAAAATCCGAGGGCACGGAGAGTATTCTCGCCGTGGGGGCCACCCAATTGGGGAAGCTTCTGGACCGGGCGGTGCTGCTGTACCCTGTGGAGGAGGACGGCACCCTGGGCAATGCCCGGTGGTACTCCGCCTCCCAGACGGCGTTGGGCGACTGCCTGACGGCGGAGGAAAAGGCCGTGGCGGAGTGGGTGTGGCGCAACAACAAGCACGCCGGTGCTGGCACCGGGACCTTCCCCGACGCGAAATGCCTCTATATGGCGGTGCGGGGGGAGAATCGGGCCTTGGCTGTGGCGGGTATCCGCATCAGCGGGGCCGCCATGCCGGACGCCTTTGAAAAAAACCTGATGGTGGCGATTTTGGACGAGTGCGGCCTTGCCCTGGAGAAGGATTTTTTACAGCGGGCCAAGCAGCAGGTGGAGGAAACCGCCCGGCAGGAGGCTTTGCGGGCCAATTTGCTGCGGGCCATCTCCCACGATCTGCGCACGCCGCTGACCAGTATTTCCGGCAACGCCGGTATTTTAATGGGCAACAGCGCCGTGCTGGACGAGAGAAAAAAGCGCACGCTCTACGCCTCGATTTATGACGATGCCATGTGGCTGGTGAATTTGGTGGAAAACCTGCTGTCCGTCACCCGGATTGAAAACGGCGGGATGCGGCTGAAGCTGCAGCCGGAGCTGTTGGAGGAGGTTTTTCAGGAGGCCCTGGCCCATTTGGACCGTCAGGCGGCGGCCCACCAGATTTCCGTGGACCTGCCGGACGATTTGCTGATGGCGGACATGGATGCCCGGCTCATGGTGCAGGTGGTCATCAATCTGGTGAACAACGCCGTGAAATACACGCCCCCCGGGTCCCATATCGTGGTTTCCGCCGAAATGCAGGGGAAAATGGTGCTGGTTTCCGTGGCGGACGACGGCCCGGGCGTGCCCGACGCAGTGAAGGAAAAGCTCTTTGAGATGTTCTATACCGCAGACAACACCCGGGGGGACGGGCGGCGGGGCCTGGGCTTGGGCCTGTCGCTGTGCAAATCGGTGGTTGCCGCCCATGACGGTGCCATTTTCGTGGAGGACAATACGCCCCGGGGGGCGCGATTCTGCTTTACATTACACGCTTCGGAGGTAAAGGGCCTATGAATAAGCCGCAGATTTTAATTGTGGAGGACGACGCTGCCGTGGGCAATCTGATTGCCACCACCCTGGAAACCCAAAACTATCAGTTCCACCGGGCGGGGACCGGTGCCGGCGCGGTGCTGGACGCGCTGTCCTATCGGCCGGACGTGATGCTGCTGGATTTGGGACTGCCCGACATGGACGGCGTGGAGGTCATCCGCAAAATCCGCACTTGGAGCAACCTGCCCATCATCGTGATTTCCGCCCGCAGTGAGGACGGGGACAAGGTGGCGGCGCTGGACGCCGGGGCCGACGATTATTTGACCAAGCCCTTTTCCGTGGACGAGCTGCTGGCCCGGCTCCGGGTGTCATTGCGGCGGGTGCGCTACGATGGGGAAAAGCTCAGCGAGGCCGCCAGTATCTATGAAAACGGCGGGCTGAAGCTGGACTACGCCGCCGGCTGTGCCTATCAGGACGGGCGGGAGATTCACCTGACCCCCATCGAATATAAGCTGCTCTGCCTGCTCTCCAAAAACACGGGCAAGGTGCTGACGCATCATTATATTCTCACGGAAATCTGGGGCAGCACCTCCCCCTCCGACACGCCGTCACTGCGGGTGTTCATGGCTACGCTCCGCAAAAAAATCGAGCCGGACCCCAGCCATCCCCGCTATATTCAAACCCACATCGGCGTGGGCTACCGTATGCTTCGCCAGCAAAACGACGAGGAATAGAAAAATGGGCGGCATTGCGGGGGCATTTTCCCCGCAATGCCGCCTGAAAATAGGGAAATATTCCCGCCCCTCTTCCTTTTTTAAAATGGGTCTGCTATGATGAAACCATTCTAAAAAGAAGAGGGGCATTTTCATGAAAACCGTCAAATTTGGCTCCGTTGGCCTGGGCCGTCTGGGCCATGAGCACGCCCGCAATCTGGCCGCGCTGATTCCCGGCTGTGAACTCACTGCCATCTGCGATATTGACCCAAAACAGGTGCAAGCCGTGGCGGAGGAGCTGGGCGTTGCCCGGACCTATTCCGATTTCGAGGCCCTGTGCGCGGACCCGGAGGTGGATGCGGTGGCCATTGTCTCCCCGTCCTTTTTGCACGTGGGGCAAATTGAAATCGCCATGGCCCACGGCAAGCACGTTTTTTGCGAAAAGCCCCTGGGGGTAAACGTGGCGGAGTGCAAGGCGGCGGAAAAAATTGTGGAGGCCCACCCGGAGCTGGTGTTTCAGCTGGGCTTCATGCGCCGGTTTGACAAGTCCTATGCCGAGGCAAAGCGCCGGGTGGACCGGGGCGACATCGGTCAGGTGGTGTTGGTTCGGTCCTACACCCAGGACCCCCGGGCCACCATCGAGTCCACCCTGAAATTCGCCCCCCACTCCGGCGGGCAGTTTTTGGATATGTGCGTCCACGATTTGGATTTGCTCCGCTGGTTTACCGGCAGTGAGCTCAAAAATGTCTGGGCCATGGGCGGGGTGTTTGAGTTCGACCTCTATCGGGAATTGAACGACGCGGACAACGCCGCCGCCGCCATCCAGTGCGAAAACGGGGCCATGGGCTTCCTCTTCACCAACCGCACCCACGCCGCCGGCAGCAACGTGGAAACGGAGATCATCGGCACCCGGGGCACGCTGCGAATTGGCAACGTGGGGGCTAGAGATTTACTGCAAATTGTGGACGAGCACGGCGCCCGGCAGGAGTATTATCCCGACTTCATGACCCGCTGGCACGACGCGTTTACAGCAGAGCTGTCGGCCTTTGCGGACCATGTGCGAACGGGTACCCGCCCCGCTGATTTGACGGTGTACGACGGCACCGCCGCATCCGAGGCGGCGTATCGCTG
>JAVVPH010000012.1:0-10966 GCA_036655835.1 Oscillibacter sp. | reverse complement strand
ATCGACCGCCCCGGCCTGCGCCGCCGCCGAAGGACCCGCCGCCGAAGCCGCCGCCAAAGCTGCCGCCTCGGCCCGCGCCGCCGCCGGGACGGGAGCTGCCGCCAAAGCCGCCGCCGTGGGGCGGCGTTCCCCCGCCGCCAAAGGGCGGTTTCGGTCCGCCGGAGGGCGGTCTGGGGCCCCGCGGCGGTTTATTGTGGTGGTGATGATAGGACCGGCCCCAAAATACGGGGTAGTACATCACCGTGGGGATGCCCATGCCGGGGCGCATATACCGCCGGCGATAGCGGCTCCAACGCAGGGCATCCGCAATCATCCACAGCACAAACAGCACCAGCAGCAGTGTCAAAATACCCGACAGCAAGCTGCCCAGCGTCGGCGCGAAGTAGCCGGTGGATTCGCTGGTATAGCCGCCGCTGCGGGCGCTGTAACTCTCCGCCACGGCGGGGACGTAATTTTCCTTCACCGTCACGCCGTAGCCGTCGGCTAGGTAGTCAATCAGGGCATCAAAGGTGGTGCGGACCGCCGCGTCATAGTCCTGGGCGGCAAAATCTGCCTCCATATTGTCCCAGAGAATCGTTTGCAGCGCGCTTTGCTCGCCACTGCTCCAACCGCTGCCCCAGCCGATGTAATAGTCGCCGCTGGGTGCGCCGTTGTACTCGTTTTCCAGGGCCAGTACCAGTAAAACGCCGTTGTCCCGCTCCGCAGAGCCCACGCCCAGCCGCTCAAATTCCTGCTGCGTATAGCTGGCAATGTCCAGCGGCGCGGTGTTGTCGATGACCTCCACGGCAATCTGCGCGCCGGTTTGGGCGAAGAGGGAGGCGTTCATGGCGTCGATATACGCCAGGGTGGACGGTTCAATCGCGCCCTGCTCGTCCAATACGTACTGATAATTTCCCACCACGGCGGTGGAGGGGGCATCGGTGCTGTCGGGCTTTTTTCCCTGCCCGATGGCCAGCGACCCGGCCATGGCCAAAAGCATCACCACCACGGCGACACTGCGTTTTTGAAAAAATTTCATTCTTTTACCTCAGGTCCACCCGTCCCACCAAATAGTCAATGGAGACGTGAAAATAATCTGCCAGGGCAATCAGGGTTTTGAGTTTTGGGTCGCTTTGATTTGTCTCATAGCTTTGATACCCGCGAAGCGTCAGGCCCAATTCTGCCGCCATCTCTCTTTGATAAACCCTGCGCTCTTCCCGCAATTCCTTGAGCCGCTTTGCTAAAATTTCCATAGTTCACCTCTTGACACACGCTATAAATGTATGCTAACATACAATTACAATGTATGTTAGGGGGGATTTCAATGACCGAACTGATGCAAACGCTATACGATTACGCGGCGCGGTCCCTGTTCCCCGGCCTGTTGACCGGGGACGAATACCGGGGCGAACAGGTCCTGGCGGAACAGCGGGCCCGTGCCGTTTTAGATGCGCTGCCGGAGGCGGGGCGCAAACAATTCCGGGAGTTGCAGGACAGCCAAAGCGCCTGCGCCGACATGGAATTGGAAGCCATGTTTCAAGCGGCGCTGGCAGTGGCAAGGGAGCTGTATTGAGCCCGGCGCGGAATCAGTTGTGCAGCTCCATCAGCTTTTGCTTCAGCTCGCCCTCAATGCGGCCCAGTTCCACCTCGGCGGCCTTGCGCTTTGCCGCGCCGTCCCGCTGAATGCTCATCACCTCGTCCAAGGTGGAGATGAGCTGGTCGTTGGTGTGCTGCAACGTCTCAATGTCCACAATGCTGCGCTCCGCCTCCTTGGCGGTTTGGATGGTGCCCATTTTCAGCATGTCGGCGTTCTTTTTCAGCAAATCGTTGGTCATATTGGTGACGGCACTCTGGGCGGCCGTGGCCTGACGGCTGTGCTCCAGTCCCAGGGCCAGCACCATTTGACTCTTCCACAGGGGAATGGTGTTCACCAGAGAGGACTGAATTTTTTCCACCATCAGGGTGTCGTTATTTTGCAGCAGGCGGGTTTGGGGACCCATTTGCACGGAAATCATCCGGGTCAGCTCCAAGTCGTGGAGCTTCTTTTCAAAGCGCTCGCACATCTGCACCAGATCGTTGTACGCCTGGGCGTCCTCCTGGGTGCCGGATTGCTGTGCCTTTTCCTGCAAGCCCGGCAGCTCCTTTGCCCGGACCTCCTCCAAGCGGCGCTTGCCCGCCAAAATGTACATGGTCAGTTCCTTATAATATTTCAGGTTTAACTCATACATCTGGTCGAACATGGCCACGTCCTTCAGCAGGGCAACCTGGTGCTGCTCCAGCTCCCGGATGATCTTGTCCACGTTCGTCTCCGCCTTGGCAAATTGGGACTTCATCGTCTCCAGTTTGTTGGCGCTTTTTTTGAACAGCCCGGCGAAGCCCTTTTTCTCCTCCTCGCCAAAGCCCTTTAGCTCCCCCACCAAATCGCTGAGGGCTGTGCCGATTTCCCCCAAATCCTTGGTCCGCACGGAGGAGAGGGCGTTTTCGGAAAAGCCCGCCACATTTTTCTGGGCGGCGGCGCCGTATTGCAAAATCATGTTGGAATCGGTGACGTCAATTTTTTGGGCGAAGGCCGCCACCGCCGCTTTTTCCTCGGCGGAGAGAAGCTGCTCGTCCATTTGGACCGGGGTGATTTCCGGCTTGGCAGGCGCTTGGGCGGGGGCCGCAGGCGCGGCGTCGTCCAACGTCAGTTGGGGCATGGCCGCCGCGGCGGTATCGGGTTCCAGGGTCAGCTCCGGCATGAAATTTGTTTCTTCACTCATAGTCGTTTTGTCCTTTCCGTCCGTTAAAGCTGCAGCTCAATGTTGTCGTCGCTCTTGGGGGAGGTGGCCGCCTGCATGGGGGATTCGGTGAGGCCCTCTCGGGCCATCATGGTTTCCAGTACGGTGATGTCGGTGGAAATGTCCAGGGCCTCGCTGCCGAACAGCGCGTCCAGCTGCTTTTCAAACGCTGCCACCACGGTGCGCATCATGCCCTCGACCTTGGCGATGGTGGCGTCCACGTTCTCGCCGGTGATGCCGGCGGCGCTGGCCCGGTCATAGGCGTTGAGCAATTTCAGCGTGGTGGGCAGATAGTAGTCCATAAAGCGGCGGATTTGGGGCAGCTTTTTGGGGTCCTGGGTCACCAGCTCAAAAATTTTCTGGGACACCTGCTCCAACCGCACAATGTCGGCGGAGATGCCGGGGTCGGCGATGTTTTCGTCCAGACGCTTCATCTCCGTCACCGCCAATTGCCCATCCTTGATGATTTTGTCCAGCTCCGGGTTGCCGGTGGATTTGGGGGCCTCTTGTTTCTCGGGCTTGGCCGCTTTTGCCACGGTGTCGCTCCGGGGGCCGCCCCGGCACAGCAGCGTCGCCGCCAGAAATACCGCCGCAGACACCGCCGCCAGCAGTGCGTATTGCATCGGCTCGTACAGCGGAAACAGCAGCGCGTAGGCCAACCAAACCACCGCCACGGCGTAAAACGGCGCGACGGATTTGCGGGTAGTTTTCTCCATAAACGGACCTCCTCGGTAAAATCGCTTGATCATTTAGAAATTATACTCCCAAATACCGCCCCGGGTCAAGACATGGGAAAAGTTGCTGTCTCCGGGATTGACGGATATGATATACTTCAATTATTATTAGGGAAGCAAGCGGGCGGCACAACATTCGGAAAAAGGAAAGGGGAAACCATGACACAGACTGAAAAATTTGCGGGGAAGCTCAGCGCTTTCCTGAAAGCCCAACAGGCCAAAGGGGTGCCATATGTGGATTTGACGGCGGGGGATCTGGGGCGGCTGCTGGGCGTGTTCAACAAAACACCCCTGTGCGTTGCGGCGATGAAGCAGGTCGCGGGGAAATTTAAAGCCCAGGTGCTCCACGACGTGCCCAACGGCACCGGGATAAGCTTTGAAATTCGCTACTATCTCTCGTAAAGGACGGGGTTGTGTCTCAGCCCCCCTGTGATTGTTTGTTGGCCCAATTTGATTTATAATGAGTCCAAAGGTGGTGGTACTGTGAAAAAGGCAAGGGTTACGGCGAAGGATGTGGCGAAGCGAGCGGGCGTATCGGAGGCCACGGTATCCATGATTTTGAATGGGAAAAGCAACAGCAAATTCCCGGAAAAGACTTGCCGCCGTGTGATTGATGCCTGCAACGAATTGGGATACATTCTCAGCGCGTCTATGAAAGCAAACGCACTGGAGGAAAAGGTGCTGGCTGCGATTACGCCAACGTTCTCCAACCTGTATTACATTCACATGACAGAGGCAATGCAGCGGAGAGCGAAAGAATTGGGATACTCCCTGATGACGTTCAACACGTTCCGGGAGATTCATCAGGAGACCCGCGTCATGCAAATTTGCAGCCAGTTTCCCATTGCCGGCGTTTTTTTCCTCTATCCACCGGAAAATACGATGCTGCTCCAGCAGATAGGATGGTCAAAGCCGGTCATTCGGATCTATGACAAGGATGCGAAAAATGACACGGATATCCTTGAGCTGGACGGCTTTCGCATCGGAACAATCATTGCCGAACACCTCATTGAACTGGGTCACGAGCGCATCGCGCTCATCACTTCCACCTTTGAAACAAAACAGGTGACGCGGATACGCCGCTTGGAGGGGATGCGGGCTGTTTACAAAGAGCACGGATATGATCCGATCCAAAGCGTTCTGGCCTGCGCTCCGGAACAAGAACTCACGGATGTAAAAGTCATCCCAGAGGGCTATGAGCTGGGCTATTTAATTGCAAAGCGGTTGATTGAGCGGAAGGAACCTGTCACAGCGTTTGTGGCGATCAATGATATGATCGCCATCGGCGTGATGGATGCTGTCATCGACGCAGGAATGCACATCCCCCAGGACTACTCTATTTGCGGGTGTGACAACACAAGCGTTTCCAAATACAAAGGCATCTCGCTGACTTCCGTGGAAAGCTACGCCAGGCAGACCGGGCGCGAAGCGGTGGATATTCTCGTCCGAAAAATAGAGGGCGGAGGCCGCCTTTCAGAGTTGGAAGACAGCCCCGATGGAATTACACGGGTGGAGTATTTCCCAAAGTTGATTGTTCGCAGGAGTACAGGGCCCAGGCAGAAATAAAGTATTCCCCAGTAAAAAGTCTCCGTTGATAAAATAGCTCGCAAAGGCCAGGAAACAATGCACAGTTTCCTGGCTTTTCTTTTGTGGGAAAAATAGAACTTTCCCTTTGAAGCACTCCGGGAAATGAATGGTTTACTAAAGAATTTACCAAAGGCTCATTTTAAAGCGTTGAGGCCGAAATGATTTTAATATTGGGAATTGAGAGGGAAAATCACATTATTTTTTGGGCGGACTCGGTTCAGTAAAATAGAGCCTGTTATTTAGTAAATTATTTACCTGCGCTGTGAAAAAGCACTATATAAAACGCTGCAAAAATTACGTTTGCAGAAATAGTACACAAAAGATATGATGGCGTCACAGAGAAAAAGCCTGCCTATTGAATTGGCTTAACCTTTTGACAGGCAATGCCGCTTTTACAGTACAGGAGGCAACAGACATGGATATGCCGACACGGCCGATGGAGTTAACCGCGTATTTAAATCAACGGTTCATGTGTGACTGCGGCCGAGAGCATTACGCATCACTCCGGGCCGTTCATGTGGGGCAGGGCGCCTTGCATCAGCTTCCCGTTTTGGTCAAGCTGATGGGCTTTCAGAGCTTGTACCTCATCAGCGATCCCACGACATACAGCATTGCGGGAGAAGCGTGCGCCCGGATTTTGGAGAACGCCGGCATTTGCTGCAAGACCATCCAAATGACCCACTTGGGCTTTGATGAAGCCACTCTGGGGGAACTGACCATCCAGATGCCTATGGACTGCGACTTGATGGTAGCCGTGGGAACCGGCGCAATCAACGATATGACACGGTATTTCAGTTTCAAGATGAACCGTCCTTTTTACACCGTGGCGACAGCTGCACCCATGGATGGCTTTGCCTCCAGCATTGCCGCCATTCAGGTGAATTACCTGAAAACAACGTTTGGCGCGCAGACGCCCATTGCGATCATCGGTGATACGGATATTCTAAAAGGCGCGCCGTACCACATGATTGCGGCGGGCCTGGGCGATCTTCTCGGTAAATTCACCTGCCTTTGCGATTGGAAGCTGGCGAAAGTCATCAACGGCGAGCACTACTGCGAAAAAATTGCGGAGCTGGTGGAAGGGTGCGTTAAAAACGTGCTGTCTGACGCAAATCAGGCGAAGGAGCGAAACCCTGAGACGCTGGGAAAGATTATGGAAGGACTGGTTCTGGCCGGTGTTGCCATGAGCCTGTACGGAGATTCTCGTCCCGCATCCGGCTGTGAGCACCATATGTCCCACTACTGGGAGATGATGTTTGAACAGGCTGGCCGGCGGCCGGTTCCCCACGGCACACAGGTGGGCGTAGGGACGGTGCTCATCTTGAAGCTGGTGGAGAAGCTGCGGGAATCCCGTGTGGATTTTGGTGCCGCGCGGGCTGCAGCTGAGGCATATGACTGGGCAGAGTGGCAGAATGCCATCCGTAAGGCATACGGTCCCGCGGCGGAAGGGATTATCACCATGGAGACACAGGCGCAAAAAAACGCCCCCCACGCCCGTCTGGCCCGCATTGATGCCATGGAAGCGCACTGGGAGGAGATCACGGACCTGCTGGCCGATTTGCCCTCTTCCGAGAAAATTATGGGTATCCTGCGCTCCCTGAACGCGACCTGTCTGCCCGGAGAAATCGGCGTGGATGACGATTTGCTCAAGCGCACCTTCCTGTACTGCAAGGAGGTCCGCGCCCGCTATACCATTCTGCAAATGGTTTGGGACCTCGGTTTGTTGGACCGGTTGTCGGATCAAGTCATTGCGGAGCTGGCTGCGGATATGGAAAATAAGTGAAGTCAAACGAATTTCTTGCGTTGTTAATCCTGATTGTTCAGGTTTACAAAAAATAAGAAAAGAGGAAAAGTGTATGAAAAAGTTCGTAGCTCTTGCGTTGTCTCTGGTTATGACTCTAAGCCTGGCAGCCTGCGGCGGTAAAACTGAGACCCCTCCCCCCAGTACCGATCAGGCCGGCTCCAGTGAGCCCGCAGCCCCCATTACCATCAGCATTTCCCACTCCTACACGGAGATGGACCAGGTTAGTATGGAGCTCAACAATGCCAAGAAAAATATTGAAGAGCGCACCAACGGAGCCGTTATTGTGAATCTGTACCCCAACAACACCTTCGGCAATCTGGTGGATGGCGTTGAGGCGGTCATGGCCGATTCCCCCCTGCTGCTGATGGCTGCGTATAGCCAGTGGGAGGATGTGTACTATGATGCCAGCGCACTGCAGTGCGGTTTTGTGTTTAATACCGGCGAGGAGTTCTTGGATGTGATGAACACCGAACTCTTCCAGAAAATTGTCGCGGAGATGGACAAGGCCAATGTCCACGCGCTGAACTGCGCTTTCGTCGGCGGTATGCGCCATGTCATTGGCGAAAAGGCCTATACCACGCCTGCTGAGATCAAGGGCCTGAAGCTGCGTGTCCCCAACTCCACCACCTATCTGGAGTGCTTTAGCGCCATGGGCACCAGCCCGATGGGCATGGCCGCTTCCGAGCAATTGGGCGCGCTGTCTGCCGGCACCATCGATGCCCTGGACCAGTCTATCAGCCTGATTTACAGCACCAAGAGCTATGAGCTGGTCAAGCATGTCACACTGCTGGCACAGCAGCCCCTGGCCGACGCCCTGTTCTGCTCTGCCACATGGTGGAACACCATTCCTGCCGAGTATCAGGCGATCATTGAGGAAGAACTGCACGAGGCGGGCATCCGCTACAACCAGTACTCCGTCGCAAACGAAGGCAAGATGCGTGAGGAAATGGAAGCTGCCGGTGTTGTGTTCCATGAAGCCGACCGTCAGGCATTCTTGGACATGGGCTGCGATGAATTGGTGTTGAAGTATGGCATTGGTCAGGAGCTGCTGGACACGCTGGCTGAGATTCGCGCGAAGTAATCCCTCGTTTTTCTAAAATCTGTCCGAAATCGGTTTTCCAAGGCATAGGCCGAGGAGGGCGGGTCCCGCTTCGGCCTATGCCTTATTCTGGTATACAAACAGCTTTATAAGATTTGAGGAGTCCTATGAAAAAAATAATTTCTTATTTTAGGGACGGAAAATTTGAAGAGATGCTTGGGTGTTTGGCAATCGTCATAGTGATAGCACCTGTTATTATCAATATCGTGAACCGTTCAGCGCTGAACTTCTACTCAGTCAATCTGGAAGTGATCGCACTGCTGGCCTATGTTTGGGTTGGATATGGCTTTTTCGGATATATGTACAAAAAAGATGCGCACGTGGACGTGAAGTTTGTCGTAAACAAAATGCCACCTCCCGTCAGAGCTGTTTTTGATTTGCTGCGGGACCTCTTCATCTTCGCTTTTTCAGCCTATATGGTTTACTGGGGCGTCAAGCTTTGCATTACAAATATCTCCAGATACGCCACCGGTACAAAGATTCCGCTTGCAATTGGATATGCAAGCATTGCCTTCGGCTTTTTCAGCGGTGCCGTCCGCAGCTTCTGGGCAATCATCAAACGAGTTATCGGAAAAAGGGAGGAGACGATCAAATGAATGATATTGGCATCTGGCTGCCGCTGATTTTGGCCCTTGTCCTTTTGATGATTCGAATTCCCGTATCCATGGCATTTCTCAGCGGCGCGGTATTCTACTTTGGCGTTCTTGCCACCGAAATGCCGCTGAACATGATCCTGTCTAAGATGATCTCCGCCGGCATGAGTATGAATTTGATGGCCATTCCGTTCTTCATCACCGCAGGTTTGCTGATGAACTACACCGGCATCACCTCCCGTATGATGAAATTTGCGGACCTCTGCGTGGGTCATATGTGGGGCGGTTTGGCGCAGGTAAACGTGCTTTTGTCCACGTTGATGGGCGGGCTGTGCGGTTCGTCCAACGCCGATGCTGCTATGCAGTGCAAAATGCTGGTGCCCGAGATGGAAGCACGCGGATTCAACCGGGCTTTCTCCGCTGCGGTTACCGCATCCTCCGCGTTGATTTCGCCTATGATTCCGCCCGGCGTCATGCTGATCCTCTATGCATCCATCACTGAAAACTCTGTGCTGGATATGTTTATGGCAGGCTATTTGCCCGGTATTTTGATGTGTATCACATTGATGGTGGCCGTCAACTATGTCTCCCACAGAGACGGCTATAAGCCAACCAGAGAAAAAAGAGCTCCTGCCAAGGAGGTTTTTCACGGTCTGGTGGAGTGCTTCTGGGCCATTGTGATGATTGTTGTGCTCATCGTCGGCCTTCGTACCGGCATCGTGACCGCCACCGAGGGCGGTGCTGTGCTGTGCGTGCTGTGTATCTTCGTTGGGATGCTTATTTATAAAGAGCTGCGTCCCAGAGACCTGATTGCGGTTACGAAGGAGGCCTTTACCTCAGTAGCAAATATCTTTGGTATTATCATCTCTGCCACTGTGTTCGGTCTGTATCTCACCTATGCCCAAATCCCCCAGCAGATTACACGCCTGATCTTGGACATGAACGTTGGCACCATTGGATTTCTGATGGTCGTGAATGTGATCTTGCTGATTATGGGTATGTTTGTTGACAGCTCTGCGGTTTTGATGATTGCCGTGCCCCTTCTCTACCCTGTGGCGATGCAGTTGGGCATCCATCCCATTCACTTTGGAATTGTATGTATCCTGAATCTGTCGATCGGTGCGCTGACGCCTCCGTTTGGCGCCATTATGTACCAATGCTGCCATTTGTGCAAAATTGAGATGCCTGAGTTTCTCAAGCAGGGAAAGGAACTGATTGTTGCCCTGCTGGTTACGCTTTTATTGGTTACGTTTATTCCCGGTATTTCCACCTTGCTTCCTACCTTGGTAAAATGAGGCATTTTTGCAGGAATAGAGGCTGCTTATGAAAAAATCGTATTTTCCCGAGGAAGGTATCTGGCTCAAAGGAAATATTCACAGCCATTCCACTGTGTCAGACGGCGTGTTTACGCCGGAAGAATTGGCGGAATCGTATGCTTCTGCTGGCTATCACTTTCTCTCCATCACCGATCACAATATACTTAAGTCCCATGGCGATTTGTCTGAAAAGGGCATTCTCCTTCTCACCGGACTGGAGCACGACATTGAATACAGTCCTGACAAATGCACCCATGTTGTCGGCCTTTCCGCAGCGGGAAAACAGAGCACGGACTATCTCTGCAAGCGGTATTCCGCTGAGGAGATGACAGACCAACAACTGGTCCATATGATGCGCGAGGACGGGCAGTTTGTTTCGCTGGCCCATTCGGTTTGGTCCCGGATGGAGCCTGAGGAAGTTTTGGAAATGGATGGATTCCACTCCATTGAGGTGTTTAACAACGGAACGGAGCACCTGTGTCACGGCGGCAATGCGGAGATCTACTGGGATTTGCTTCTGAGACGTGGAAAACGCGTCTTTGCCACAGCGGTGGATGATGTTCATGTCGCCGATGACCTGTTTGGCGGCTGGGTCTGGGTAAAGGCCGCAAACTGCAGTGAGACGGCTGTTTTGAAAGCCCTCTTCAGCGGCGCCTTCTACTCCTCCACCGGTCCGGTTATCCGCGATTTTGGCATGGACGGCAATACGGTGTATGTCTCCTGCTCCGACTGCCGTGAAATCCACTTTGTCACATATCCGCCCAGAGGTCGTTCGTTCTTTGCCGAGGATGGCAAGTTGCTGACGGAATCGTCCCATGTGCTCGTGGGTCCGGAATCCTATGTCCGGGCGGTCTGCGTCGACGCCAATGGCTACTCCGCATGGACAAACCCCATTTTTTTAAAGGACCGCGCATTGGATAAGATAAAGAAGATCGTATCTACTAGTAACCCCGGCATCTGAAGTACCCTTCAGATGCCGGGGCTTGTTTTCATATGCAGACTTTTGCGGGGATTTTTTCTCCGGGTTAATTGTAAAATCAAACGGAACACACAAAAAATCCACAGCGGTGGGGTATG
>JAVVPH010000011.1:14811-16052 GCA_036655835.1 Oscillibacter sp. | reverse complement strand
GTCCACTTGGCGCATTTAATGATTGTTTCTACCACGTTTCCAATGCCGTCCGCCGCCGCTACGGCGGTTTTTTCGATCATCGGACCCATGGCCTCCAGCTGCGGCGCAATTCGGTCAAAAGTTTCTCCCAGCTTGTCAAACATGGCAGCGGCGGCGGGTTCGATTTTCACCCCCATGCGGTGTTTGAAAATGTCCCATTTTTCCGCGAAGTCATAGGTATCTGCGGCGGCGGTTGCGATTGTCTCCGTGCTGGCGGTCAGCGACGCCGTTAGATCGTCTGCGGCCAGTGCCCCGCTGCGGATGGCCGCCGTCATGGTGGAGGCCGCCCTCGCGCCAAATACTTCACTCGCGATTTTGGTGGCCTCTGTCGCCGTCCCGGCGTTTTTGATGGCGTCGCAGTATTTCGTCATGCCGTCGGTCGCCGAAATTCCGTCCCTCGCCAGCGTGGTGACTGATTTTTTCATAGCCCCCAGCACCTCGGTGACGTTGACGCCCTCCCGGCTCAACTGCCCAATGAGGGCGGCGCCGTTCTCAAATCCATAGCCCATTTCTTGCAGCTGGGGGCCGTAGACCTGCATATTGGTCATAAGCTCGGTAAATCCCGCCCCCGTCGCCTGGCTCACCTTGAAAACGTAGTCCATGGATCCGCCCATTTTATCCTGTGCCACGCTCCACTGTTGGAACGCTTTTGAGGAATTGGAAACAACGCCGCTTAAATCCTCGCCCAGTAGATCCGCCACCTGCAACGCGTCTTTGGATAGCGTTTCCAGCGTTCCGCCGGTGACGCCCAGCAGGGTGTTATAGTCCGCAATGGCCGCCGCCGCGCTGTCCATGCCCGCCGGCACAGCGGTGTATACGGCTTTCATGCTCCCTTTCAGCGCGTCCAGGCTTTTTCCCGTGGCTCCCGTCCCGATACGGATCGCGTCATAGGCTCCATCAAAGGCGGTTCCCACTTTGTATAAACCGGCGGCAGCGGCGACAACGCCGGTGCCGATCGCCGCCGCTGCCGTTGCCGCTGCCGCCGTGATTTTTTTCGCAGATGTTCCCAGGGTGGAAAGGTTTTTATCCGCCGTCATGCAGGCATTTTTCAGGGAGCTGTCCGCCTTGCCGCCGATTTTCAGCATGAGTTCATAGGATTTACTTTTCGCCATTGCCTTTCACCTCCGCCGCAATTTCGCCCACGCGGGCGGCTATCTCATTGAGCTGCTCAACCGGCAACTCCATGAGATAGTCCATCCCTG
>JAVVPH010000011.1:3171-14801 GCA_036655835.1 Oscillibacter sp. | reverse complement strand
GGCCCGTGTCAGTACGGCAGGGATCAGTTGTCCCCATCCCCGCCGTAGAGAAAACCCACCACGGTGCTTTTCAGCCCAATACCGTCCTTTGCCGGTAGACCTCTGAAAAATTCCACCGGCTTGCCGGTGACCTTGGCGGCCAGCAGCTGGGCAAATCCCAGCGTCATTTCGATGGTGGCGGGGTTGGTGCCGGGGGATAACTTGGCCATGATTTTGCCCACGTTTTCCAGCACAATGGTTTTGGTGTCCTCTAAGGCGGATAAATCCACCTCTGTGTATTTCTGCCCCTCGAACGTGTAGGGCTTAGACAGCTTTAGCACCAGATCCTCCGGGGCCTCCGCCACGTCGGCGGTGTCCTCCCGCTCGGTGGTGTCCATGTCCTCCGACGGGCACAAATCCTTTTCTTCTTTCATCAGCACATTTCCCTCACTTTCGCCAGCATGTCACGCCCGTTGATTTTATAGACCTCGTTGAGCTTGTCCAGCTCTAAGATCGGCTTACCCTCCAACTCAATGAGGATATAGAGCACGGTCAGGGTTACCTTGGTGTCCATGGGGCTGCCGGCTTTCAGCTTGCCGGGGGCAAACTTCTTGGCGCGGCCACGCACCACCACGCGCATGGCGCGGAACTGGATATTGCCCTCTGTGTCCGTGGTCTGCTGTGCGCCTCGCACGGTCAGGGGCACCACCTGGGTCATATCCATCATGTCCACGGCTTCCTGATCCAGCACCCGGAACGGGATTTCCATTTCCTGATTGCTGAAATATCCCACGGTGGGATCGTCAAACTCTCCCAGGATCCCCGCGCCGCTCATGGTTTCGCTGGACGCTTCAAAGTCGGGGATTGCCATTTCTTCCCCCATGCCCAGCAGCTGATCGCCGGCGTTGTAGACTTTGTAGCGGTTAATTTTAGTCGGGATTGTTTTCATTTTTACTTACCTCCCATGGCTGCCTGGAGGGCGCCCACGTCATACTCACGGATATTTTCGATTTGTTCCGCCGGAATGTACGGTGCCAGGTAGGTGCGGGTGGTCAGGTGCCCCGCCAGCAGGTTGGTCACCGGGTTTTCGTCCTCTCGGAATTCCACCCGATACCCGGCGCAATACTCCCGGGCCACATACCCGTTGCCCACAATGTTTTGGCTGTCCGCAATGGACTGGATCAGGCGGCGGTTGCCGGGTCTATCCACCTTTTGAAAATAGGTGCGGATAAAGTTGTTGCCGTCCCAGTCGAAGAACCGACGTACCGCCAGCCAGCGATCTTTGGGGTCTGTCGTGGTGGGATAGGCCGCCGTATTGTTGCCCCAGGATTTGAACCCGTCGGCGTTGATGGCGGTAATGACGCCCCACCCGTTCAAAAGATTTCCCTGTTCCTGGTCCAGTGCCACCTCTGTGCCGTCTGCCAGCACCGTGGCGGTTACCCGCAGGGCCTTGTTGGAGGGGCTTTCATGGGGCACGTCGCCGTTTTCGGCGTCTGTGTAGGCGGTCAGGGCGGCGAACATGGCAGAAAAGTAATATTTTTTGGCTCCCACCGCCACCATGGGCCACAGGGCCACCGCATGGGTCCCGCCGGCACCCAGCTTTTCCTTTGCGCCTTTCACGGCGGTGTAGACGCCTGCGCCCGCTGCGTCTGTCGGACTGTCCAGGTAGCAGCAGCAGTCATAGGATCCATTGATGGCCTCGGTCTTCGCCTGCAGCGCGGCGGTAACCACGGGGTCATGGCTCCAACCGGGGGCAAGCAAAATGCCGGGCACCAGTCCCAGCTTGGGATAGATGGCACGGACCAGCTCTAGGCCGGTTTCTTTCCCGTTCGCCACGTTCACGCCGCCCACGATGTCCTCTTTTGTGACGCCTGCGGGGTTAATGCTGGTGCTGGATACAGTCAGTGTGGCCGCTTCCTTTGCCGCCGTCGAAAGCAGGGTGATCACTGTCTTGCCCGCTTCATCGTGGGCGGCAATGTAATCACTTCCGGCCACCAGTGTCTTGTCCAAATTTTTGACCAGCAGGGTGGGCAGCATGACAAATGGTTTCCCATAGGTGATTTGTCCCGCCGTCACCGGGCAGCTCTCTGCCGCATTGACGGTTGTGTGTGCCGCCTTGCTGGGGTCTAGCACGTTGACCAGCACGATCGGCGCCACGTTGAAAACGCGGAAACTGGCGTCCATGCTCTGGCACAGTGTAAAGTTTGCAAAATCGTCCGAATAGCCCAGGGCTTTTTGGCACTCCGCGAAGCTGTAACACAGCACCGGGGTGTTGACCGCCGCCATGGGGTCGGCGGATAGGTGAATGGGTGCCACGCCGAAAACGATTTGCAGGCCTGCGGTGCCCACAATGGGCGTGGTTAGGCTGGTCGGCTGCTCTCTGTTGTAAACGCCGTGTTTATACATAATTGTTTCCCTCCCGTTTGATTTGTTCCTGTACCGCGTGGTACATGATATAGATTTCTCCGGTGCCCTCCCGCAGTTGGCGCATAACCTCCGGGAGCTTTTCCAGGCTCACGATCAGCCCCGCAACCGCCGGGTGTAGGATGGCACTAAGCTGCAGCATTTCGGGGATCCCCTCGGTGTAGGTGGTAAATTGCTTTGCGGTGCCCGGAATGGTCGGCCCGCAATAGATCACGGGTGCCGGGCATGGTGCCGGTTTTTCGCTTTTTTTCACAGCTCTGGTTCCTCCTTATAGATTGCCGGTGCCTCAAAATGCAGCGACATGGCGGCAAAATAATACGGGTGTGTGTCGTCGTCCGGGATTGCCCACTGGATCGGATATTGGAGACAATACCGTTTCCCCACAATCCCGTTTGTGGCGTAGTGGCGGTAAATCTCGTTGACGATGTGCAGGGTGTCCCGGTAGCCTTGCCGCCCCGGGTCCCGGTCGTGGACGCACATCACCAGCACCACCTCCACCACTTGGGAGGATAATTCATCCTGGACAGTGCCGCCCATGGTGCGGACCACCACATAGGGTTCCGGCGGTGCCTCCCGGTCTTGCCCCTCATCGTCTCCTTGCCGGATCGGCGTATCATGGGCATATACGTTGATTGCCCGCTCGATCCCCTGGGAATTGGTCAATCTGCTGTGTAAAAACAGGCCTTTCAGGTCCTCTACCACAGCGTCCTGTAAAAACTCTTGGGTCATGGTTTTGTGCCTCCTACGCGCTCTTTTCCAATACCTTTGCAATGCGCTTTTGCAGCTCCGCCTGCAGCGTGGTATAGGCCATTTCCTCCGCCGCCGCTCTGATTTCCTCATTGCCCAGCAGGTGCGGCACGGCAGGGGAAAGCAGCTTTTTTATCTTGGTCATGTCGATACCATCGCCATACCTTGCGCTGCGTGTGCCTTTGCCAATGCTGTATTGTCCCGGCGGATTGCGCTGCACAATGGCAACGTGCCCGTTGGAAAACGTCGTCACAAAGGCTTTCAGCCCTCCGGCCTCTAGTGGCTTCATGGTACCGCTTTTCAGTACCTGTGCCGCTGCCGCGCCGGTGCCCGTGTTTGGCTTTGTCATAAAGGCCATAATGTCCTGCATGGGTCCTTTTGATCGGACGGTCGCCGCCATGGTGGAGGTACTGGCGTCCACAACCTCCGGCGCGCCTTTCTGCGCCTGCCGCAAAATTCCAGGATCCTTTAGGGCGTAGCGTCCTTGGGCGTCCTTTACAATTTTCTTGCGGACTTTTCGGGCCGTTGCGTTTAGCGCGTTTTTAAGGATGGTCGGGGCGGCAATTTGATCCGGCAGGGTCTGAAACATTTGCATGATTTTCTGTATTTCGGCGTCGGTGTCAATCTCTAGGTAGCTTCTCGGCTCGCTCACGATCTCACCGCCTCCAACTCAATGGCAAGGATCCCGGCCTCCTCGGTGCAGTCGGCAACTCTAAAGTCCCGCCCATCCAGGGATAACGCCGCACTGGCGGCAGGCCGTGGGCCAAATTCCGCCTTGGCTACATAGATTAGCCGGCGCGTTTTATAGGTTCCGCCCTGGGTGGTGCCCAGCAGCTTGGATTTGTCCCGCTCTAACAGCTCGTTTTCGTCCACCTGCACGGTCATTTTTTTGCCGTTGACGCTGTGCGCCTCCGCAAATTCCAGCGGATTGAGGAAAGCGCGGGAAACATCCGCCGCGATACAGTCCTTAAAACTTGGGGCGCCCATTACTGGGCGCCCCCGGTTTCTTGCTTGGGGGCTTCCACGGGCACAGCTGCCAGTAGCTTTGCCCGCTCGCCGTTGTTCTTTGCTTCCGAAATATCCACGCCCATGTCTCCGGCCAATTTTTCAAGGTCGGCCTTTTTCATGGTCACAAGCTGCCCGGCGTCCAGGTGGGTGGCGACTGTCTCCACTCCGCTTTCCGTCCCTGTGGCGGGCTGTGCGCCGCTCTCTGTTGCGGTTTCCGCTCCGGCGTGGTCGGTTGTGCCCTGCCCGTTATCGTCGCTTGTTGCGCCGGTTTTCGGGGCTGCGTCCATTGCCGCGCGGATCTGGTCCAGCAGGCACTCCGCACCTACAAAGTCGCCTGCGTCGTCCGTGATGGCAACGCCCATGCTCTCCAGGATTTTGGCGGCCTTTTCTCCGGGTGTAGCGACGGGACCGGGGGCGGGTTGTCCCGCCTCCGGTGCTGATCCGTCGCTGTCTGTCCAGGTTGCGCTCCCGGCGTTTAGCCACGCCGTCAGCATTTTGCCGTCGTGGGCGGGCAGCTGTTCACCGGGGTTGTACATGCGGCCCATGTACTGGATCGGTCGCTGTGCAGTCAGCATTTTCATTTCCTTTTTTCCTCCTAATTATCCCAGCAGCTTCACCAAGGCGGTGGTGTCTGTGGCGGCTGCGGCGGCCACCGCATAGCCGGCGGGAATATTGCTGGCGGCTGTGCCGGTGATGGCCTTTGCCGTGGCGTCCCAAAAGACTGCCGCGCCCAGGGTGATGGCCCCGGCGGATTTGGGCATTTCAAACACGCCCACAACATGGATGGTTCCGGTTTCGCCGGCGGCAATGTCGTTACCGGCCACGCCCACCCGTGTGTTCAGGCTTACAATGTCGCCATTTTTCACGGCGGCGGCGGGTGTGTAGTCCAGGGTTTCGCCTCTCTGCCAATACTTTGTGATCATTTTGTTTCCCTCCAATTATTCGGTGATGGCAACGCCGTTGTTGCGGGCAATGCCTCTGAAATCCAGGGCGGTAATACCCCAATCCAGCCAAATATCCCACACATAGCCCAGCTGGCCGGGCACCTCGCTGCGGCGAATAGTGGGGGTTTCCTGGCCGTTGAGATAGTCCACCTGCAGGTTTTTGGCGTAGGACTTATCACCCACCATGAACCAGGGTGCGGCGTTCTTCCCCGCCAGGGCGTTGATGGTGCCTTCCTCCACGATTTGCAACTGCTCCTTGTACTGATACAAGGGGTTGACCGCCTGGGTGTTGTCCGGGGTGTTGATGGTGGGGGAGGACAGAATTGTGGTCATCAAGAACTTATAGCCCACGGGCACAATGATGGTGTTGGGCTGGACCATGATGGCCTCGCCAAAGGGATCCTTTTGCAGCAGCATTTTCATCATCATTTTCTGGATGGCCTCATTGCTGGGCTTTGTGCCGGCGGCAACCAGGTTTCCGTGGGCGGTGTCAAAGAGGCTTACGCCGTCGAAAATCGCGGGATTGTTCACCAAAATTTGATACACCTGCTTGTTGATCGTGCGCTTTGCGCTGGCGGCATACATGCCGGGCATTTCCGTGATAAAGCCCACGTCGTCGTTGATGAACGCCTGGCGGCTCATGGAGAACTGGCGGCCATAGGTGTCAATCTTGCGCTGGGGCAACAGGTCGGTTTTGGGGTTGTCGTGTTTCAGCTCGCCATTTTCGCCCACCAGCAAGAACTCGCCGGTGCCGCCCGCCAAATAGCTATGGTCCTTTGTGGGCTTGAAATCTGCCACGCTGCCCTTGCCGGTCCAGGTCTGGAATGTGGTGGGCACCTCCTGATATTTCTGTACAATCGCCTTTTTGATGGCGTTGTCCAGGATGGCAGGGAACGCGGCGGTGGGACTAAAGAACTGCCGGCAGGCCAGTGCGAAAAGGTCGTCTTTAGACATTCTAAGCAGGGAAGTGGTGGAACCCACGCCCTCACGGGCCATACACTCAATGGCAAGATCCCGCATGGTCATGCCGCGCATTTGATCCGCGCCCTGGGTGGGCTGTTCCACGGAAACGCCGGCCCGCATTAACATGGCGTCAGCGGCGGCGGAACGGAAATTGTCGCCCTGGTCCTCATTCATGCGGGCACTCACGGGGGCGCCGTTCTGGATCATGTGCGTGACGGCAGCGGCGCGAACGGTGTCCATGGTTGCGCCGTCCCGGATATACTGATCCGGCTCCATGCCGGTCTGGCGGCACAGGGCTGCAATGTCCATCATGCGCTGGCGTTCTGCCAAAATGGGATCTGCGGGGGGCTGTCCGGCTGCGCCCGGTGCCGCCTGTCCACCTGCGCCGCGATTTTCGCCGGCAGGGGGGTCACCGGCAGGGGGATCACCGGCAAGCTGTCCGGCTGCGCCCGGTGCCGCCTGACGCATGGTGTCAATTTTGCCCTGCAGGCCGTTAAATTCGTCGTTTTCCTCGCGGGTCATGGTGCGGCCCGCCGCTCTTGCGGTGTCCACAAGGGCCTGCTGCCGTGCAATCATTTCTTCTAAAGTCATGGTTTTAGTGCCTCCTAAAGATAATTTTTGTTGATTCTGATTTGCCGCTCATACGTAGATAGATCTGCCGGTTCCGATTTCTCACCTCCGCCCTCGCCGGATCTTCCGACGCCAACGGTGGCGTCTGCCGGTACTGAGACAATCGAAATCTCCAGCGGCGTCCACTTCAGGGCAATCCGGCACGGACCGTTAAAACGCCCGTCGGCGGATGATGTCCCTGCCGCCACTTCCTCCCAAACGTTCACGTCATAGCGCACAGATGTGGTTTTCAGTGTGCCGGATTTCACCTTGCCAAAGATTTTTTCGGCGTCGTCGTCGGTGTCAAATTCCACCTCTGCCATGCCCCGGTGATTTTCCACCCACGCCCGGATCACCTTGCCCAGCACCTTGTCGGTGTCGTGCCCAAAAAGGAGCACCCCCACCTCATTCAGCCGGGAAAGGTCTATGGCGTCGTCCCCATGATCCAGGATTTCCATACCAAAATATCTGCGGTATGCTTCCTCACTGGAAAAACTGACGATCCGCCGGCGGCTGTTTTCCTCCCCCGACGCCGCACGGTCTAGGATCTGCCCCATGCTACGGGTGCCGGCGTTTTTATTCGTCGGCTGGCTCGGCTGCCGGTTCGGTTGCTGTGGCGTTTTGCTGCGCTGCTGTCGTCCCACTTCCAAAAAGTACACCTCCCATCTCAATGCCGCATTGGCGGCCGTATTCCAGGACCTCGGCCATATCGTTTATGGCCTCTTTCCAGTCCTTCCCCTTCTCCGCGCAAATATCTTTGTATGTTTTTTGCCCGGTCATAAGGGCTACCTTGTCGGCGGAACTCTCTTTCAGCGGGTCAATCCATTTTTTAGGGGCCTTGACCCATGTGTGATCCAGATAGTCCGCTTTCCGCTCCCAGAAATCAGGCATGATAAACAGGCCTGTCAGATAGCCCGAAATGACAAAATTTTCATACACCTCTGACATGAGATCCGTTAGCATTTCAATGTCCTCTGCGTAGGTGTTTTCGTCCTCAATCGCATTTTGCCGGGCGGACGAATAGGTGGCCCCGCTCATGTCGCGGCTGACCGCCTCATAGGAAAGCCCCTGCCCCGCGCCAATTAACCCCTGCTGCGTTTTGAGAAATGCCGTGGCGTCGGTGGCTGCGCCCTTTGGGTCCACAACCTGGGCTTCATCGCCGGCGTTCATTTCCATAATCATGCCGGGTCCCAGTTTTTTGCCGGCATATTCCACTTGCCCGCCCTCTTGTTTATACCCGGTTCGGCCTACGCCGCCGGTGGGCAGGTTCTTTTTGATCAGCACAGAAAGGCAGGCGGCAATCCGCTCTTTGACCGATACGGCGGCGATAAATTCGTTGGTGTCCCTAATTCTGGTGATGGTGGGGGACATGTCCGACATTTCCCGCAACTGGCTTGGTCTGCGCTTTGTTTTGTAAAAATAGACGTCCTTGCCGTCGATGTAAACGGGATCCAGCAGTTGCCAGCCCTCTATGTCGTATTGCCGGATCCAGTACCCCACCGGGCGGCGGTATTTGTTATACTCAATGCCTCCCACCACGCGGTTTCCCGGTGTGCGCGGCGCGGTGCGGGTAATGTCCAATTCGTCCACTTCCATGGCCTGCAGCTTAAACGGCACCACGCCGCCGGTGGTGTACCGGTAGATAATCAACATACCGCCGTCCACTTTTTTGCGGTCAGACGCCATGCGTAAAATCTCGCTAAAGGATTGTTCGCCCGTCACATCGCAGTTTCTGGCCTTACACCACTGTTTCCACGTTTTTTCAATGAGCTTGTCCGTGGCGTCGTTTCCGGTTTTCGCCTGGACCGTGTACCCCTTGCCCACCACATTGCGGCGGTATGCGTGGATCACGGATTGGGCAATATCGCTGTTGCGCTCCAAATCTCTGGCGCGGGCGCGTACCACGTCCCGGCTGTTTCGGTCGGTAATTTCCGCGCTCTCATTGCTCACGCGCCACCCGGCGTTCAGTCGCCCCGAACCGGCGGCGTCATAGCCTCTTACGCTTTCCAGCCCCTGCCGCCACAGCTCCCGTTCATAGGCGCGACGGGGTGAAAACGCGGCAATCATGTTGTCTAATACGCCCACTTGTTTTTACCTCCCGTCAAAATACGCCATGTAGGTGCGGCCCATCAGCGGCCCGGTTGCCGTTTCCGCCGCCTGGGCCTCTAGGTCGTCCCGCATGGATTTGAGCATAGATAGATCCGCCCGTGTCAGTGCTCGGCTGCCGATTTTGTAGGACTGCCCGCCGGACAGCACCGTTGTGATGGCGGCATTTACTTGCGCCAGCAGCTCCGCCGGCGTCATGTTGTTTTCGTTCATGCTTTCCCCACTCTCATATCCAGTTATCGTTCTCCCGGATCCAGTTTTCCTCCGGCTCTTGCTGCTTTTGCGGCGTCGGTGCCTGCTTTGGAATTTCTTGCCCGTTCCCGTCCACATAGTTTTCAAGGAAAAGGGAGCGGACGCCCTTAATGTCGGCGGCGGCAGCGGCGTACACCTCGCAGTCCAAATAGTGGTTGTCCGCGTGGGTGCTTTTTACCGTCCATTTCAGGACTGTTTTGCCGCCGGCCCGCTCGGTGATCTTATGCTCCGACGTCACTTGCTCCGCGTAATCTAAATCACAGTCCCGGTGGACCATCCAGGATCCCCGCCCGTTTTCTTTTCTCATGCGGGCGGCAATCATGTCCTTGTATTTTCCACCGTCCACCAGCACCAGCGTTGTGCCATTGGCGCGGCTGCCTGCCTTGTCGATGGTGGATAGCCGGTAGCTGGAAAGCATGGTGCCGGTGCCCTTGCTGGGTAGTGCCCACTCTGAATTCATCATACAAAATTCATATACGGCGTCTGTCTGGTCGCCACTGTCCACCAGCCCCAGGCAAACCATCACCTTTTCCCCGTTGGGCATGGAAAATTCCTTGTTCATAATCTGCACCACGGTGTCCCACGCAAGGGCCTGACCGTGGGCGATGTTTTGACTTGTCATGTAGTCGCCCCAGGCGCGGATCACCCAGTAAAGGCAATTTTCCTGTACGTCGATCCCGGCGGTCAGCAGCTTTGTCCACTCCGGCAGCTCCCATGCGGCCAGCTCGGTTTGACGGTTCAAAACCATTTCCGCGCTGGTCTTTAGCTTGGTATCTTCCCACGGTTCCGCCAGCCATGAGTTGGCAAAATTCTGCAACTTTTCCGGGTCGTCCTTTGACGCCATAAACTCCCGCGCAATATCCGAAAAACGGGTAAAGGGGGAATACAGGGTGTTGATCCAAAAGGCCACGCTGCTTTGTCTGTCTCCCTTGCGGCTGACAATCTGCCAGCGTCCGGCCCGTAGCATTTGCCCCTTGTGCTGGTCGCTGATGAGGCACCCACACGCCTGGCACACATAGACGGCCATTTCTGCCCGGTCTGCCGTCTCCGGCACGTCGTCCTTGCTGGGCCACTTGATCTGCGCAAATTTCAGCTCTATCATTTTCCCGCAATGGGGGCAGGGAACAAAGTAATGCTTTTCCACGTCCGCCGCCTCTTTGGCTCTCCAAATGTGTCCCGTTTTCAGGGTGGGGGTGGAGGCAAGGAAAATCTTTTTATTCGTGGTGTAGGTCTTTGTGCGCTCTATGGCAAGGCTTACCGGGTCCGCCTCTCGCTTGCTCGCGCCTGGGAATTTGTCCACTTCATCCAAAAATAAATACCGGATTGATTTACTGGATAGATCCGCCGGGCTGTTTGCTCCGGTCAAGTAAACCGTCATGGTGTCAAATTTCAGCTTTAGTTTTTTGCTGTCCGCCTCCCGGTATTTCCGCGCCAGCTCCGGGCATTTTTTAATCATTGGCCCCAGTCGCGCCTCCGCCGTACCCTCCGCCAAATCGTCCGACGGATACACCACCATGGTGGGGCCTGGGTCTTGGTCTATGAGGCTGCCCAGCATATTCTCCATGCCCGCCGTACCGCCGATTTGGGTAGACTTGATAAATATAATGCGCTCCACCTGGCTGTCGCTAAAGGCGTCCATAACGCCCACCAGATAGGGGGTTACGTTATTGCGCCACGGTCCCGGCATTGCGCTTGCTTCATCCAGTACCCTGTTTTTCTCGGCCCATTTTGATACCGTCAGGCGTTCCCTGGGCTTTAGCACTTCTATGGCCGGCATAATCCATGCCGGCACATCGTATGGTTTTAGCTTGTATTTTTTCACAGCTCATTCTCCCGCGTTTCCACAATGGCCGTGGCCGCGCCCACAAAGGTGGATAGCATATCTTCCAGCTCCCCCCGCATGGACTTTTCCATAGCGCGGGCCGTCACCGTGTCGGTGTAGCCGGCCATGGTGCCCGATATTCTGGCGGGGATCGCGTTCAGAAACCGCCGGAAATCTTCCATAAATTCCGTCAATTCCTCGGTGGCTTGGTCTGCGGGAATGTATTTTCCCTCTTGTATGGCGGTTTTCAGCTTGTGGAGGGTGCCCTGGCTCTCTTTCAGCTCCACCTCCGCCGTCAGCTTTTTCAGGTTCAGCTCTGCCAGCTTTCCGCCGCTGCCTACTTCCTGGGCCTTTTCCTCCACATAGGCGATATAACGCCCGATGGTGTCGCAGGTCTTATATTTTCTAGCCCCGCCGCCGGGCGGCACCTCTGTTTCCAGTACGCCGTCCTGGGTCAGCTGCTGGATCCGCCGGGTTGTCTTGCCCAACAACTGGGCAATGGCGGTGGAATTTGCCCACTCCGGCACGGTTCCCGTCAGGGCCTCCGGTGCCTTTGCTTTTTCCGCCCGCTTCTTTGGCTTTTCGGCCATAGGCGTCTTTGGTTTGCCCCCCGGCGTCTTTGGTTTGCCCGCCGGCGTCTTTAGTTTTTCGTCCACAGGCGCCTTTGATTTACCCGCCTGCGCCTTTGATTTACCCGCCTGCGTCTTTGGTTTGCCCACCGGCGTCTTTGGTTTTTCATCCACAGGCGTCTTGGGCTTTTTTGCCTGCGTCTTTGG
>JAVVPH010000011.1:0-3071 GCA_036655835.1 Oscillibacter sp. | reverse complement strand
GCGTCTTTGGTTTTTCATCCACAGGCGTCTTGGGCTTTTTTGCCTGCGTCTTTGGTTTCTCCGCCACCGGCTGCACCCCCTTTTTCGTGCCCTCGGCCCGTTTTAAGGCTGCCGCGCAAAGCGTCAAACGGCGGTTTCCGTGGTTGCGCTGGCGTTTTAATCTTCCTGGCGGCCTGTTTCGTTTTCCCGTCAATCGGCTATTTCGCTTTTTTGCCCTGGGCTTTTCGCCCCGGCTTTCCCTTTACCCCCTAAAGGGGGTATGAACTTCCGCCCCCGGTTCCGCTACGGTCAATCCGTAACGTAACGCCCCAACTTTTTACCAATTTTTCACGCAAAAACCACGCGCGTTCCTTGCCCCGCATGGTCTTTGTGCTGGGGGAGTACCTAAGTAGGGGGGGTGGTGCGTCTTATTCTTGCGCCTGTAACCCCTGCGCGAACCGTGCCGGTTGCGATATAGGGGGAGGGCTGGGCCGTCCACGTTGCCGACGCGGGCGGGTAGAGGAAAAGGAGGAAACCCCCACGGTGTTAGCCCCCAGCCCATGGTGTGGAAAGCAAGGGGCCACCAGGTATAACCCTGGTGGCCCTTGTGTTGTCGGGTGGTTCGTCCCACCCCGTCGCTTTCCATGCTATCAGTGTAGCACAGGCAACCGTCCGATAGTGTCCGAACTTTACCCGATCCGGGCCGGCTTGGGTCCCGTGTCTTGCTCGAATGGTTCTTGCGTGAACTTTTCCACTAAGATTTTCGCCCGCTCGTTGCCCATGATGGTGTCCAGGGCGGCGTTGTAGTAGTCGATAATGCGGGATCGGCTCATGTGTACCTCTTGGGCTATCCGCTCCCATTTTTTGCAGTCGATGTGCCGAAGCTCCACCACGGTGCGTTCCATTGAGTGAGGCGGCAGCAGGTCTATTAAATCCATAACGCGCAATACCGCCTTGCCCATGGCCTCCCGTTGGTCGTCTATACGTTCTTCCACCTCCGCAATCCGAAAGACAACGGAAACGGCCCCCTCGCTTGTGGCCTGTCTTGCCACCGGCATGGTTCTGTATGCGGATCCCGGGGCCGGTGCTGTCAGCTCTCTGGTTAGGGCGTCATGCCTCCGCTCTAATATCCGCTTTTGCTCCTTTGCGCCGTGATACTGCTGCAAATACTCTTTCACGGCCCAACGGTTTGTTTGCCTTTCCGTTGCCTTATCCATGCTCACACCTCGGTTATGTCAATTCCATTGTGGTCCTTTAGCATTTTCTTCTTGATGATGTATTCTTTTGTGCGTGTGGGCCGGCTTTTTACGTCCTCCACGACAAATTCCCACGGTATGCCGGATTGCTCGCCAGCACTCGGCGGTTGGTAGTATGTAAAATCTGCCTTATACCGGATAGCTCGCACCCTGCGCCCCTCTCGGTCGGTGTAGGCCTCTTGCAATGTAAAATCCGTTTGCAGGCGCAGGCCTTTGATTTTGCCGTTATGCTCCATCATGGTTAGATAATCATAGCGGCGGGCCTCTTTCTGGCTGTCAAAGCGCAACGCGTTTCCGTTTTCCGTGATCCGCGCGGTGGGCACGTTATGAAATTTCTTTGCCTGCCCCTTGGCTGGTGCCGTCAGCTCTGCCGCGCCGCGCTTTTTTTGCTGCTCCATGCACTGTTTCAGTGCCTGCGCTTGATATTTGGGCGGCAAGTCCGTCACGCTTATAGCCATTTGTCAGCCTCTGCCGCGTCTGGATCCTCCACCTGGTCCGGTATCTCCACATATTGCCACGACATGGGCGGACGCTCCATGCCAAACTCCGCCAGCGGGCTGGGGGTATCGTATTCTTCCGGCTCGGTCACCATCCAGGCGCACACGCTTTTCCCCGGCCCGCCGGCATAATCCACCAGATCCGCCAGCGGTACACAAGCCCGCTGCTGTATGCCTGCCAGTAAATTTGTTTTAACGTACCCTGGGCATTGAAACTGCCCTTGTACGGCCCCTGTGCCGCTGACATAGACAAGGACTAGCAACGGCCACGGCTCTGGCTCTCCCGCGCCGTCCATCGGTGCGGTTTTGCGGATTTCCAGCAGCTTTTCCCCTGATAGCATTTTCCGCCACCATTTTTCTTTTACGCTCAAAATTACGGCTTTCATTTTCTCGGCCCTCCCACTGGGATAATTCGGCATTTATCCGTTGCAAACTCCGCTACATGGTGCAAGGCCATACTGGCCAGCGTAATGTCGGCCATAAGGTCGCCCGCGTCCTCTTGCCCGCGCCCCTCTCGGTTTGCAATAATCAGGGTTTTGGCCAAACCGTTGCCCAGCTGCTCTAAGTTATTTGCTGCCGCCAGCCACCGTTCTTTCTCGACGGCGTACCCAATTTCTATTTTGTCCATGTCACACCTCCCACGGCAACGTGGAGGCGGGGAGATCCGGGAAATGCTCCCGCAGATTGCTCTTGTAAAATACAGGGATTTCGTTTTCCGCGCAAAACGCGGCGATGTGATCCACCCATTCGCGTTTCGGGACCACCTTGTCCTTTCGGTTTCCCGTTTCTGCGCCCAGGATCACCCACCCCGGCAGGCCCTCCGCCGCGTTCATGTCCACCGGCCCCAGCAGCGGCTCCATAGACCAGAATGTGTTGATATTTGAATTTGGCATTGAATACATGCCCGCTGCGTCCTCATTTGCCACCGTGCTGCCATACCAGAAATTTTGTGCGTGTGGGAGAATGGCCAGGCGGTCCAGCTCCATATAGCGGACTGGGTTTTTCGTCAAAAACAAATAGCGGTGCTGCGGTGCCCGCTGGCAGGCGTCCAATACGTCCCGGATCCATTCCGTTGGCACCCAACGCCCGAACAGGTCCGCCATGCTGCACACGAAAACCGTGTGGCCGTCCGCTTTCCGCTCCGGCTGGTTTAACCGGTAGCGGTGCATGGTCGGCTCGAACCCGTAGGGGTATGGCGTGGCCTTGATTTTTTGCGGTATGGTGTGGAGGCCGCCCGGCAGCGGTGCCATATCTTTCATGCCGGCGTCAAATCTATGCGCAGTCCTCCGGGCATAGCAGTACGGGCACCCATGGAGGCATCCGGTAACGGGGTTCCATG
>JAVVPH010000010.1:0-16695 GCA_036655835.1 Oscillibacter sp. | reverse complement strand
CGGTAAAAACGGATTTTAATTTGTTTTGCTGACGCAAAATTCGGTGAAACCCGGGGTGCGTGCCTTCGGGCCGCACACTTCGGTGAAACCCGGGTGCGTGCCTTCGGGCCGCAAAATTCGGTGAAACCCGGGGTGCATCGTCCGGGGCGCACACTTCGCCCAAGCCCGGTGCATCGTCCGGGGTGCATCCCCCGGGGCGCAAACTTCTCTGAAACCCATATGCTACAAGGAGGTGGGCAGCTTGGTTGCCAGAAACGAAACCATTTTCAAGTGGGCGCTCTATGGGGCGGCCACGTTGCTGTGCCTGATGGTCCAGGGCTTTTTCTTGCAGCGCATCTCCCTGTGGGGGGCGATGCCCTTTCTCTATCCCGTGCTTGCGGCGGTGGTGGCCACCTACGAGCGGCCCCTCTCCGGCGCGATTTACGGTCTGGTGCTGGGTTTTACCTGCGATTTACTGCTGGCGGGGCCCATCCCCTGTTTTTACACCCTGGTTTTCCCCCTGGTGAGTCTCTGCGCCGCCGGAATCGCCCAGGGTCTGCTGTCCACGGGCCTGCTGTGCTCCCTGGCGGCCTCCGTCTCCGCCTTTGTGCTGACGGACGGATTCCACTGCTTTTTGCTGTGGGTCCAGGGCAGCTCCGCCTGGCAGGCAGGCTTTTCCATGCTGGGGCGGGAGGTGGCGGTCAGCGCCGCGTTCGTCGTCCCGGTGTCGCTGCTGTTTCGCGCCGTCCATCGCCGGACCGAGCGGGACAATTGACCGGTCGTTCTGAAAGGAGGGTTCCATGGATCACACGGTAAAAACCAATCGCCGGCTCTTTTTGTTGGGCGGCTTTTTAGTGGTGGTGCTGCTGGCCTATGTGGGGGTGCTGTACAACACCCAGGTCAACCAATACGACTATTACCTGGCCCAGTCCGTGCGGACCATCGCCCGGGAGGAAACGGTGACCGCCTCCCGGGGCCTCATCACCGACCGCAACGGCAAAGCCTTGGTATCCAACCGTTCCTCCTACAATTTGACCTTTGATTCCAGTCTGCTGAAAAAAGAGGACGACGAAAACGCGGCCATTTTGCGGCTGTTGAATCTGTGCCAAACCCAAAATATTTCCTGGGTGGACAATCTGCCCATCAGCAAATATGCCCCCTTTACCTACACCGTGGACCAGCTCTCCGACACCCAAAGGGGCCGGTTTTTGACCTATTTGCAGGGCCAAAAGCTGGTGGGGGACCATCTCAAGGCCCCGGATTTAACGGCGGCCCAGCTCCTGAAAATGGGCCTGACGCCCACCGCCCTCCTGGCCCACATGGGGGCGGAATACGGCCTGCCCGCCGCCTTTTCCACCGGGGAGAGCCGCGCCGTACTGGGGGTGCAGTACGAGCTGGCCCTGCGAAAGCTGGACAATTACACCGCCTATATTCTGGCGGAGGACATTGACGCCACCATGATTTCCCTTCTGAACGACGGCAACTTTTTGGGGGCGAAAATCACCTCCGCCTCTGTCCGGGAATACGAAACCACCGCCGCCGCCCACATTTTAGGCACCGTCGGCCCGATTTTCAATGAGGAAAAAGAGGCCATGACGGCCCTGGGCTACAAGCTGGACGATTTGGTGGGCAAATCCGGCGTGGAATCCGCCTTTGAGCCCTATCTCCGGGGCACCGACGGGCGGCGTCTGGTTTCCACCAACAGCGAGGGCAAGGTCACCAGCGAGCTGTACGCCAAGGAGCCCCAGCCCGGCAGCACCGTGGAGCTGACCATCGACCTAAACCTGCAAAAAGCCATGGAGACGGCCCTGGCGGAAACGATACACAAAATGAACGCCGCCGACGGCAACACCACCCGGGGCGCGGGGGCGGTGGTCACCAAGGTGGGCACCGGCGAGGTGCTGGCCCTGGCCTCCTACCCCACCTACGACCCCGCCGCCTACCGCCGGGATTACAACGCCCTCTACGCCAACCCCGCCAGGCCGCTGTTCAACCGGGCCACCTCCGGCACCTATGCCCCCGGCTCCACCTTCAAGCCCCTCACCGCCATTGCGGCCCTGAACGAGGGGGTCATCACCCCCTATCAAACCATTCAAACCCGGGGCCACTGGGTCTATCCCGGGGATGCCAACAGCTACGCCAACTGCTGGATTTACAACAGCAGCCGAGGGACCCACGGCAGCATCAACATCACCGACGCCATCACCGTCTCCTGCAACTATTTTTTCGCGGAGATGGGCTATCGTCTGGGCTTGGACACCCTGAACAAATACGCCCAGGCCTTTGGCTTGGGGGAGAATACCGGCATTGAAATCGGGGACGCAAGCGGTCGGCTGGCGGAAAACCGGGAGGGGGAAAACCAGGCTCCCTGGGCGGCTTTCGGTCAGGCGGACTACCTCTTCACCCCCATTCAGCTCTCCAATTACATCGCCACCCTGGTTTCCGGCGGCAAGCACTGCGACGCCCACCTGCTCAAAGCCGTCAAATCCTACGACAACGCGGCGGTGTTGGCAGTGGGAGACAGTGCCCCCAAAAACACCATTGACATCAGCCCCGCCTCCCTCACCGCCGTGAAGCAGGGAATGCACAACCTGACCACCACAGGCAGTCTTTCGTCCTACTTCAAGTCCTGCGTGGTGGATGCCGGTGCCAAAACCGGCACCGCGCAAATCAACAAGCAGACGAAAAACACCGGCGTGCTGGTCTGCTTCGCCCCCTACGACAAGCCGGAAATCGCCCTGTCCATCGTCATTGAGGAGGGCGGCTCCGGCGCGGCCTTGGCCTCTGCCGCCGTCCAAATTCTCAACGCCTACTTCACCACCGACCAAATCGGCGCGGTGGTACTGGGCGAAAACCAACTGCTGCCCTGAGAAAAAACGCTGTATCCCTTGCAATATCAGCGTTTCCCCTCTCGGCAGGCAGCGCATAAGGAGCAGCCCCCCTATGAGCGAACCATTTGTATTTGACCCCCGCTGCGGCGTTTGCAAAACGCCCTTTGGGGCCGTGCCCTGTGGGCAATCGATTGCGTTACACTGCCGCCCCCTGACTGCGGAGGGCTTTTCTCACTGCGCCCTGGTCCTGTTTCAGGAATTTTCCGAAGTGCGGGAGGAGCGGGAGCTGCTCTGCCAAGGGCCGGAGGAGGAGCGGACGCTTTTTTCTCTCACTCTGGACGCACCAGGGGACCCAGAGCTGCTGTGGTATCATTTCCGCCTGTGGCGGGAGGACGGCAGCGGCTGTGTGCTGGACAAAACCGGCTACCGCAGTGATGCCGTGTTTGAGGACTGGCAAATCACCGTCTACCGTGAAACCCCCACGCCGGAATGGTTTGGGGCAGGCGTGACCTACCAGATTTTCCCAGACCGTTACTGCCGCCTTCACCTGCCGGACCCCCAGGGCCTGGTGGGGGACCGGACAGTCCACGCCCATTGGGACGATGGGCCGGATTGGCGGCCGGATGCCCAGGGAGAAATCCGCAACCGGGACTTTTTCGGCGGCTCCCTGCCGGGAATCACCTCAAAATTGGACGATTTGGCGGACTTAGGTGTCACCACGCTGTACCTCTGCCCCATTTTTGAATCCGCCTCCAACCACCGCTACAACACGGCGGACTACACCAAAATCGACCCAATGCTGGGCACGGAGGCGGATTTTCGCGCCCTCTGCCAAGCCGCCAAGGACCGGGGAATGCGGGTGCTGTTGGACGGCGTGTTCAACCACACCGGCTCCCAGAGCCTGTACTTCAACGCCGACGGCTTTTATCCCGCCACAGGGGCGGCGCAAAGCCCGGAAAGCCCTTACGCCGACTGGTTTTCCTTCCACCCCTGGCCCGACGATTACGAGGCCTGGTGGGGCATTCGCACCCTGCCCGCCGTGCGGGAGGAGAGCGAATCCTACGGAGAATTTATCGCAGGCGGGGAAAACAGCGTGATTCGCCGTTGGCTTCGGGCGGGGGCCTCCGGCTGGCGGTTGGACGTGGCAGACGAGCTGCCGGATGCATTTATTCAAAAAATTCGTGCCGCCGTGGAGGAGACGGACGCCGACGCCATTTTACTGGGCGAGGTCTGGGAGGACGGCAGCAACAAAATTGCCTATTCCCAGCGGCGGCGCTATCTGTTGGGGGGCGAGCTCCACGGGCTGATGAACTACCCCTTCCGCACAGCGGCCATCGCCTGGCTCACCGGCGGCGACGGGGCAGATTTTTGCCGGACCATGGAGGCCCTGCGGGAAAATTATCCCCCGGCGGCGTTCCTCTCCGCCATGAATTTTCTCGGCACCCACGACACCCCCCGGATTTTAACCCTGTTGGGGGCGGAGACTTTGCCAAGCGAAAAAGAGGACCGGGCCGTGTTCCGCCTCTCCCCCCAGCAGCGTGCGCGGGGCTTGGAGCGGGTGCGGCTGGCGGCACTGCTGCTGTTCGCCTTCCCCGGCTCCCCCACCGTGTATTATGGGGACGAGGCCGGCATGGAGGGCTTTGAGGACCCCTTTAACCGCCGCACCTACCCCTGGGGCGGCGAGGATGGCCCTACCAAGGCCCGCTTTTCCTGTCTGGGCCGCCTGCGCCAACAGCGGCCTTCCTTACAGCGGGGCGGCATTGCCTATCATTACGCCGCCGGGCCGGGTCTGGCCTTTTCCCGGACAATTGAGGGGGAACTCACACTGGCGGCTCTCAACGCCGGGGACGCGCCCCTGCCCATGGTTCTCCCCTGGCCCCATGCCACAGCCACGGATGCCCTCAGCGGTCAATCTTTTTCCGCCGAAAACGGTCAGCTCTCCCTGACGCTCCCCCCCCGGACCGGCCTGGCCCTGATTTAACGTCAATCCCCCAAAGGCCCTCCCCCGCCGCAAGCTCCCCCGCAAAAATTTCACCACCACCAATCCCACTGCCAAAAACACCCCGCCACCGTTACCCCCACGCCACCCCCGGCGAACTTCCACCACCAACCCCGTCCCGGACGAACCCCCGCCGCTTTTCCCGCCCCCTGTCCCCCTCTGCCGGGAATGTTTCACGTGAAACATTCCCGGCAATTTGAATCTCTCCCCTTTTTCCCTGTTTCACGTGAAACAATTTGCCTTTTTCGGGGGAATTTACGGATTATTTTGCCCCAAGTCCTTGAATCTGGCGGATTCCCTTGTTATAATGAATACGTTGCGTCCTTCCCGTCCAAACGGGGCATTCTAAGGGCGACGGTATCAAAAGAAAGCAGGTGCCGCCAATGGCAAAAACAGTGGCAATCGTCAACCAAAAGGGCGGTGTGGGCAAAACCACCACCTGCGTCAACCTCACTGCCGCCTTGCAGGAGGCCGGACAGCGGGTGCTGCTCTGCGATTTTGACCCCCAGGCCAACTCCACCTCCGGCATGGGCGTGGATAAAACCACCTCCAAGGGGGTTTACGAGGTCCTGATTGATGAAATTCCCGCCGGGGACACGTTGGTCCACACCAAATTCGGCGATGTCCTCCCCTCCAATAAGGCCCTCTCCGGCGCAGGCATCGAAATGATTGCCCTGGACCGGCGGGAGTTCCGGCTGAAAGCCGCGCTGGAATCGGTGCAGGCCGACTACGATTTTATTTTGATTGACTGCCCCCCCTCGCTGGAGCTGTTGACCCTCAACGCGCTGTGCGCCGCAGACACGATTTTGGTGCCGGTGCAGGGGGAATACTTTGCGCTGGAAGGCCTTTCGGATTTGATGAGCACCGTGCGGATCGTCCGCCGCTCCCTCAATCCCAAGCTGGAATTGGAGGGCGTGCTGCTGACCATGTTCGACGGGCGGACCAATTTGGCTATGCAGGTGGCGGAGGAAGTGAAGCACTACTTCCCCGGCAAGGTTTACGCCACGGTGATTCCCCGGAACGTGCGCCTGTCCGAGGCGCCCAGCCACGGCAAGCCCATCACCGCCTACGACCGCAGCTCCCGGGGGGCCGAGGCGTACACCGCCTTTGCCGCCGAATTTTTGGCGAAGCAGCTTTAAAACCCCTGAATCAATCCCGCCGCACGTCTCGGCGGCGGTTTCCCCCTCCCGCGAAAACCGCCCAGCCCCGGGGGCGGCTCGATTGCAGGGATTAAACGCACCACGAACCGCCCCCCCATTTCGTGGCGTTTTTGGCGATGCGAAAGGAGTTTCCGCTTATGGCAACGAAAAAACCCTCCGGCTTGGGCCGGGGTCTTGGCGCTCTGTTGGGCGACGACGTACTTCAAACCGAATCCACCGGCCGGCTGCTGCTGCCCATTTCCCAGGTGGAGAGCTGCTCCTCTCAGCCCCGCAAGAGCTTTGACGAGGCCACCCTCTCCGATTTGGCGGATTCCATCCGGCTCCACGGCATCATTCAGCCCCTCACCGTGCGAAAGCTGGCCTCCGGCTACTACCAAATCATCGCCGGTGAGCGCCGCTGGCGGGCCGCGCGGATGGCGGGCCTCTCCGAAGTCCCCGCCATTGTGATGGAGGCGGACGACCGCAAAGCCGCGGAGCTTGCAATGATTGAAAACCTCCAGCGGGAGGATTTAAACCCCATGGAGGAGGCCGCTGGCTTCCAGGCCCTGCTGGACAACTATCGCCTGACCCAGGAGGAGGCCGCAGTCCGGGTGGGAAAATCCCGGAGCGCGGTGGCCAACGCCCTGCGGCTGCTGAGTCTCAGCCCCACCGTGAGCCGTCTGGTGGAGGAGGGCAAGCTCTCCGCCGGTCACGCCCGGGCACTGCTCCCCCTCCCCGCCGCTTTGCAGGAGAGCGCGGCCCAATCCGTCGTCTCCGGCGGCCTGTCCGTCCGGCAGACGGAGGCGCTGGCGAAACGCCTTGCCACCGAGAAAAAAATGAAAAAGCAGCCCCCTCCCGCCGGTCCCGACTATGCCCTAGAGGCCCAAAAGGAGCTGTCCTCCGCGCTGGGCCGGGGTGTCAAGATTGTCACCGGCCGAAAAAAAGGCCGAATTGAACTGGAATACTATGGTGTGGACGATTTGAACGACCTTTTGGACGCTCTGGCTCTCGTCCGCCTAAACAAGAGCGGGAAATCCGCCGAATAAAAAAGGAATGTCCATGAAATTAGAAAAACGCGATAGCGCCGCGCCCACACCGGACCGGATGCCGGAGACGGCCCCCCCCGCCGGGAATACGCCGCTTTCCGGGGAAGCCCTCCCCGATACCAAACAGCCGGTTGCCGGTGAAGCGCCGGTTGCCGGTGAAGCGCCGATTGTCGGTCAACAGCCGGTTGCCGGTGCAGGGTCACCGGAGGGAAAGCCCTCCCCTGCCGGGAAAAAACCGGTCATCGTCTACATTATGATCCTCTTCATCGCGGCGTTTTTACTGATGGCCCTGTCCTTCGCCATGCACCAGCGCAGCAATACCGAGGCCCTGGGCGAGCTGCAAACCTCCGTCTCCGCCCTGCGGGAGGTCCAGGCCACCCAGGATAAGAACATTTTACTGCAAGAGGAGCTGGGCGACGCGCAAAAAGAGCTGGATGCCCTGACCGAGGAGCTTGCAAAGGCCACCGAGGCAGCCACCCAAACCCAGCTTTGCAACCAGGCCCTTCTGGCCCTCCACGCCTTGCAGCAGCAGTATTCCGCCTCGGATTTTGATGCCTGCCGCCAGACCCTGCAAACCATGGACGATGCCAAGCTGCCGGATTCCCTCCCCAAGGACGCAGCCAAGGGTGTCACGCCCCCCCACCAACGCTACGAGCAATTGCGGGAAGCCGTCATGAATCACTGAGCCTTTTGTTTCACGTGAAACATTTCATTTTTACGAAACTTTTTTGAGGTGAACACAATGTTAGATATTCGTTTTGTCCGAGAAAATCCCGAATTAGTCCGGGAAAACATCCGCAAAAAGTTCCAAGATTTTAAACTGCCCCTGGTGGACGAGGTCATTGCGCTGGATACGCAGCGTCGGGCCGCCATTGGCGAGGGGGATAGCCTCCGGGCCTCCCGCAATACCCTCAGTAAGCAGGTCGGCGTGCTGATGGGGCAGGCCAAAAAGGACCCCGGCAAGCAGGCCGAGGCCGACGAGGTAAAGGCCCAAGTAGCCGCCCAGGCCAAGCGTCTGGCGGAATTAGAGGTGGAGGAGGCCCGGCTGGACGAGGAAATCCGCAGTCGGATGCTCACCCTTCCCCAGCTGCTGGACCCCACCGTGCCCATCGGCAAGGACGACAGCGAAAACGTGGAGGTGGAACGCTTCGGCGAGCCGCTGACCCCGGATTTTGAGGTTCCCTACCACACCGATATTATGGAGGCCTTTGACGGCATTGACTTGGATGCCGCCCGCCGGGTGGCGGGAAACGGCTTTTATTACCTCCTGGGGGACATTGCCCGGCTCCACGAGGCCGTGCTGGCCTACGCCCGGGACTTCATGATTGACAAGGGCTTCACCTACTGCATCCCCCCCTTCATGATCCACGGCAACGTGGTGGAGGGCGTGATGTCCTTCCCGGAAATGGATGCCATGATGTACAAAATCGAGGGCGAGGACCTCTATTTGATCGGCACCAGCGAGCATTCCATGATTGGCCGCTATATCGACCAGATTTTGCCCCTGGACTCCCTCCCCCAGACCCTCACCTCCTACTCCCCCTGCTTCCGCAAGGAAAAGGGCGCCCACGGCATTGAGGAGCGGGGCGTGTACCGCATCCACCAGTTTGAAAAGCAGGAGATGATCGTGGTCTGCAAGCCCGAGGACTCCAAGGCGTGGTACGAGAAGCTGTGGAAAAACTCGGTGGAGCTGTTCCGCTCTCTGGATATTCCCGTGCGGCAGTTGGAGTGCTGCTCCGGCGACCTGGCGGATTTGAAGTGCAAATCCTGCGACATTGAGGCCTGGTCCCCCCGGCAGCAAAAATATTTTGAGGTCTGCTCCTGCTCCAATCTGGGCGATGCCCAGGCCCGCCGTCTGCGCATCCGCTATAAGGACGAGGCGGGCAAGGCCCAGCTCTGCCACACCCTGAACAACACCTGCGTGGCCCCGCCCCGGATGCTGATTGCGTTTTTGGAGAACAATCTGCAAGCCGACGGCTCTGTGAAAATCCCCGTCAAGCTCCGGCCCTACATGGGAAATAAAGAGGTCATGACCCCCAAGGGCAAGTAAACGCCCCCAATGCCCTCCCGGATACAGCCCATAGAAATTTTAAAAGCAATGCCCAGGTCACTTTCCGACATTCTATCGGCTCCATTCCGGTCTGTCCTCTGTAACCCTTGCGCCGCAACGGATTCATCATAGGCAAATTTCCGCTAAATGGCGTGGTTTTTACAGAGTTGTCATTTTTTCCTATTTTAATACAGGAGGGAATCATCCATGGAAAAAGGCACCGGCTTCATGGCCGAGTTCAAACAATTTATCTCCCGGGGCAATGTGATGGACATGGCCGTGGGCGTCATCGTCGGCGGCGCGTTCAAAGCCATTGCCGACTCCCTCACCGCCGATATTCTCATGCCGCTGATTCTCCTGCTGACCCAGGGCGGCGCGGATTTGTCCGCGCTCGCCTGGACCGTGGGCGGCTCTGTCATCGGCGTGGGAAATTTCTTGCAGGCAATTTTGAATTTCCTCATCATGGCCTTCGCCGTGTTCTGTCTGGTGCGGGGCATTAACCGCTTCCACCGGAAAAAGGAAGTCGCCCCTGCCGCCCCGCCCGCGCCCCCCGCTCCCTCCCAGGAAGAGCTGCTGTTGACGGAGATTCGGGATTTGCTGAAAGCGCAAAACGGGAAGGCTTAAATGGAACAGCTTTTGCAAAACGGCCTGACGGCCTTGGGCCTCCCCACCGCCGGAATCCCACAGCTTCTGCGCTATGCGGACACACTGTTGGAGACGAATCGGGTCATGAACCTCACCGCCATCACCGACCCGGCGGAGGTGGCCAACCTCCACTTTTTGGACAGCGCGGCCCTGCTGTCACTGGTGGATTTTCGGGGCAAAACCCTGGCAGACGTGGGCACCGGGGCCGGTTTTCCCGGCCTGCCCCTGCGGATTTTGGAGCCCACCATCCGCCTGACCCTGCTGGATTCCCTGAACAAACGGGTGGATTTTTTACAGCGGATCTGTGACGATTTGGGCTTTTCCGATGTGGCCTGCGTCCACAGCCGGGCAGAGGAATTTGCGGCAAAGCACCGGGAAACCTTCGATTTGGTCAGCTCCCGGGCGGTGGCCTCCCTGCCGCTGCTGTTGGAGCTGTGCCTGCCGCTGGTGAAAGTGGGCGGGGCCTGTCTCGCCATGAAATCCGTGGATTGTGACCAGGAGCTGAGCGCCGCCAAGGGGGCAATCGCCCTGCTGGGCGGGCAGCTTTCCGCCGTAAAGGACTACCAAATTCCCGGCACGGAGATTTTCCACCGGCTGATTGTCATTGAAAAAATCGGGGAAACCCCGAAAAAGTACCCCAGAGCCTTTGCAAAAATCAAGAAAAATCCGCTCTAAATTGCGTTTTTTTCTTCCATTTTTGGAAAAAATCGCGTTAAAACGAGAAAAAACCGTCCTTTTTTACCCCGGTTTTTCTCCTATCCGCAAAATTTTCTGCTTCGCCAGGGCACGTTATCCATTTTCGGCGAGAATTTATTCATTTTCCAGTGAAATTTACGGGGCTTTTCCCGAAAAAAAGGAGGTCGAGACGTGGTAAAACGGGGACAATGTATCGCCGTGGTATCCGGCAAGGGCGGCACGGGCAAGACCTCTTTGGTGGCCGGCGTGGGCGCGGCCCTGTCGGAAAACGGCAAGCGGACGCTGTGCATCGACTGCGACGTGGGACTGCGAAATCTGGACCTGACCCTGGGGCTGAGCGATCGGACCCTGATGGACTTTTCCGACGTGGCCCGGGGCCGCTGCTCCCTCTCCTCCGCCGTGGTGGAACACCCACAGCTCAAGGGTTTGTACCTCCTCACCGCCCCCGCCAGAAGCCGGGGCCGCCCGGTGACGGAGGGGGAGATGACGGCCCTTTTGGGGGAGGTGCGGCGGCAGTTTGACTACTGCCTGCTGGACGCGCCGGCGGGGCTGGACGGCGGCTTTCGCCTGGCCACCTGCGCCGCGGACCGCTGTATCATCGTCACCACCTCCGACGCCTCCTCCCTGCGGGACGCCCAGCACACGGTGATGGAACTGCACCATTTTTCCGCCGGGCGGCTGCATCTGGTGGTGAATCGGGTGCGGAAAAAAATGCTCCGCAGTATGCACGCCACCATTGACGACGCCATCGACAAAGCCGGTCTTCCTCTCATCGGCGTAGTCCCGGAAGATGACGCTTTGCCCCTGTGTCTCAACCGGGGAATGCCGCTGTTGCTGGCGGGGGACCGCCTGGCCGCAGACGCGTATCGCAACATTGCCAAGCGTATTCAGGGCGCAAAAGTGCCCCTGATGCGCATGAAATAATCGAAAGGAGCCACTCATGAATATTGCGCTCATGTCTCACGACAATAAAAAGGACCTGATGGTCCAGTTCTGCACCGCCTACGCCGGTATTTTTTCCCAGCACCATCTGTACGCCACCAACACCACCGGCCATATGGTGGCCGAGGCCACGGGCCTCAGCATCCACTGCTTCCTCTCCTACGCCCACGGCGGCAGTCAGCAGATCGGTGCCCGCATTTCCTACAACGAGTTTGATTTGGTCCTGTTTTTCAGCGACCCCAACAACGAGGAATCCATGGCCCAGGATGTGACCTATATCTCCCGCCTGTGCGACCGGAACAACATCCCCTTTGCCAGCAACATCGCCACGGCGGAAATGCTGGTGCTGGGCCTTGCCCGGGGCGATTTGGACTGGCGTTGCATCGTCAACCCCACCAACAAGCCCATCGCCTGATTTTTTCCACCATCTACCGCGAGGATGCCGCAACAGTACCCGGCACGCCGCCATACAGAGAGAGACGCAGAGCTGAGAGCGTTTCGGTGAGGCAACCGGGGAAGGACAGCGGCGGAGCGGGGGCGGAGACGCCCGCGGCACCCTCCCCGCAGCAGGAGGCCAAAGGAGGGGCAAATCTGCCCCTTGAACTTGGGTGGCACCACGAAGCATTTGTTTGCTCTCGTCCCATGGCCTTGGGACGAGAGCGTTGTTTTTTGGAAAAGTGGGGGCAAAACCGGCGTGTTTTGCCGCTTTTCCACAAGTTCTCTCCACCCAACGCCCCGGCAAATTTCACGATTTTAAGCGAAAAGGAGCTTTTACTATGGCCAAGCAGACCCCCCGGACCCTGTCGGGTTTTATGGAATTACTCCCCGGACCCCAGCAGCAGATGGAGCGCATCATGGAAATTTTGCGCCGCACTTACTCCCTCTACGGCTTCACCCCCCTGGACACCCCCATCATCGAGTCCAGCGAGGTGCTGCTTGCCAAGGGCGGCGGCGAGACGGAAAAGCAGATTTACCGCTTCACCAAGGGCGACGCGGACCTGTCCCTGCGCTTTGATTTGACGGTGCCTCTGGCAAAATATGTGGCGCTCCACGCGGGGGAGCTGTCCTTCCCCTTCCGCCGCTATCAAATCGGCAAGGTCTACCGGGGCGAGCGGGCCCAGCGGGGCCGGTTCCGGGAATTTTATCAGGCGGACATCGACATCATCGGCGACGGCAAGCTCTCCATCATCAACGAGGCGGAAATTCCCGCCATCATCTACAAAACCTTCTCCGCTCTGGGGCTGAAACGCTTCCAGATTCGGGTGAATAACCGGAAGATTTTGAACGGCTTTTACGCCCTGCTGGGCCTGACGGAGCGGAGCGGCGACGTGATGCGCACCGTGGACAAGCTGGACAAAATCGGCGCGGAAAAAGTGAAGACCCTTTTGATGGAGGACTGCGGCGTCTCGGCGGAGAGCGCCGACGAAATTTTGAAATTCATCGCCATCGGCGGCGGCAACGACGCGGTACTGACCGCCCTGCGGGAGTACTGCGGCAAAAATGAGCTGTTCGACCAGGGACTGGAGGAGCTGGCTACCGTGGTGCGCTATCTGGGGGATTTCGGCGTGCCGGAGGAACACTTCGCCGTGGATTTGACCATCGCCCGGGGCCTGGACTACTACACCGGCACGGTGTACGAAACCACGCTGTTGGACCACCCGGAAATCGGCTCCGTCTGCTCCGGCGGACGCTACGATAATCTGGCGGAGTACTACACCGACCGCCAACTCCCCGGCGCGGGCATTTCCATCGGCCTCACCCGACTTTTTTACGTACTGGGGGAACAGGGACTGCTGAATCCCAAGCTCCCCACCGCCCCCGCCGACGTGCTGATTCTCCCCATGACCGAGGACCTGTCCGCCGCCATCGCCCTGGCCACCCGGCTCCGGGAAAACGGCATCCGCACCCAACTCCACTGCGAGGATAAAAAGTTTAAGCAGAAAATCGGCTATGCCGACAAGCTGGGAATTCCCTACGTGATTTTTCTGGGCGAGGACGAGATTGCCGCCGGCGTGGTGGCCTGCAAGGAGCTGGAAAGCGGCGAGCAAACCAAGCTGGACGCCGCCGCCACCATCTACCGCATCAAGGCGGGTCTGGCGGAAAAAGAGCGGGGAACGGTCATTTTGGAGAAGTAACCAACCACGGCGCAGTCGCCTGCACCGCGGAAAGGAGCGTGCCTATGAAAAAGCGTTGGAAGATCGCAGGTCTTGCGGCCCTGCTGGCGCTGATCTGCTGGGCCGCCTGGTATGGCCGCCCCGTCAGCGTCTTGGACCTGAACCCGGAGCTGGAACCTGTTGGCATCAGTCTCTTTATTGAGCGGTTTGGCGACACGGTTCAGGGCAATGCGCACCGCGATTTGAACGTGGATGCCACAGCGCCGGAGGGGCAGGCTTTGCTGGAACAGCTGGAGGCCATCCGCATCCGCCGCTCCCCCCTGAACCCTCTTCGAAAGGTCTTGCCCTCCACCGGTACCGGCAGACAAACCCAGGACAGCCAGTACCACTATGTCATCCATGTATTCGGCACAGACGGCTGGGTTGCCTTGCAGTTTTTGATTGACGAGTGGAGCTATGACCTGCCGGAACAGCCGCAGTACCTTCCCTGCCGGGTCTTCGATGGGGAAGCCATTGGTCAAGCTCTGGGGGACAAACTGTGGGAAATGGCACAGGAAATTGAATCCAATCCGTAATATTATTTATTTATTATACAAAACATAATCAAAACATCGAAAGGAATCACCCATTATGATGCAGAATCGTACCCACAACTGCGGAGCGCTGCGGCTCACCGACGCAGGCAAATCCGTCAAGCTGGTCGGCTGGATGGAGAACGTCCGGGAGGTTGGCAGCAACTTCGCCTTTGTCGTTCTCCGGGATTTTTACGGCACCACCCAGGTGGTCATTGAGACGGAGGAGATGCTGAACATTGTCAAATCCGTGAACAAGGAATCCACCATTTCCGTGGAGGGTCTGGTCCGGGAGCGGGACAGCAAAAACCCCAAGCAGACCACCGGCGACATCGAGGTGGTCCCCGCCAAAATTGAAATTCTGGGCCGCTGCCGCCACAACGAGCTGCCGTTTCAAATCAATCGCAGCCGGGAGGCCGACGAAAATGCCCGGCTGAAATACCGCTATTTGGACCTGCGGAATCCGGCGGTGAAAAACAACATTATTTTGCGCTGCAAGGTGGTGGCCGCCCTCCGCAAGGCCATGACGGACCACGACTTTTTGGAGATTACCACCCCCATTCTCACCGCCTCCTCCCCCGAGGGGGCCCGGGACTATCTGGTGCCCGCCCGGAATCACCCCGGCAAATTTTACGCCCTGCCCCAGGCCCCTCAGCAGTTTAAGCAGCTGCTGATGACCTCCGGCTTTGACCGCTATTTCCAGATTGCCCCCTGCTTCCGGGACGAGGACGCCCGGGCGGACCGCTCCCCCGGCGAATTTTACCAGCTGGACATGGAGATGGCCTTCGCCTCCCAGGACGACGTATTTGCCGTGCTGGAGGACGTGCTTCCCCCGATTTTCGCGGAATACGGCCTGTACCATCGGGCCTCTGCCGCCCCCTTTGTCCGCATCCCCTTTGCCGAGTCCATGGAGAAATACGGCTCCGACAAGCCGGACCTGCGCATTGATTTGACGGTGCAGGACGCCACTGCCGCCCTCTCCTCCTGCGGCTTTGAGCCCTTTGCGGGGAATTGCGTCAAGGCCGTGGTGGTCTCCGATTTTAAGGAGACACGCAAGTTTATCGACAAGCTCTGCAACGACGCGGAGGTCCAGTCCGGCAACAAGGCCTATTGGTTCCGTCTGGACGAGGCGGGAGAAGTGGTGGGCGGCATCGCCAAGTTTGTGGCCCCGGTGAAGGACGCGGTGGTGTCTGCACTGGGCCTGAAGCCCGGGGATTTTGTGGCCCTCTCCGCAGGCAAGCTCCTGGCGGCGCAAAAAACCGCCGGCGTACTGGTGAAAATGCTGGGGGCCAGTGTCCCCGGCCACATGGACAAGGAGCAGTACAGCTTCTGCTGGATCGTGGACTTCCCCATGTACGAAATCGGCGACGAGTCCGGCGAATTGGAATTTTGCCACAACCCGTTCTCCATGCCCTCCGGCGGACTGGAAATTTTGGAACAGGCCCATCGGGGCGAGGTGGACCCCCTCACCATCACCGCCGACCAGTACGATTTGGTCTGCAACGGCGTGGAGCTTAGCTCCGGCGCGGTGCGCAACCACGACCCCGAGATTATGATTCGGGCCTTTGAGCTGGTCCGTCTGGGCGAGGAGGACGTGAAGTCCAAATTCCCGGCCATGTACAACGCCTTTACCTACGGCGCGCCCCCCCATGCGGGCATTGCCCCCGGGGTGGACCGCATGGTGATGCTGTTGGCCGGCGAGGACTCCATTCGGGAAATTATCCCCTTCCCCATGAACAAAAACGCCCAGGACATCATGATGGGTGCCCCCGGCGAGGTGACGCAAAAGCAGCTGGACGAGCTGCACATTGCACTGGTGAAAACCGAGGAATAAGCGGCGCAATCCGCCGAATTGGTCTAAGGGAAATTTTTCTATATGCACGAGGGCGGGATGTTTGAAAACGTCCCGCCCTTTTCTTTCGTCCCAATTTATGCTACACTATTTTCCACAATCCTGTTTTGGGAGGTATGTATGAAGCGATTTTTTGCCGCTTTCCTGGCGGCGTGCTGTCTATGTTCCCTCGCCGCCTGCGGAGAAAACCCCCCGGAGATACCGTCCCCGCCAGTGCAGGAGGAGACTCTGCCGCCCCCGCCGCCGCCCCCTCCCACGGAGGAGGAGCGGGTGGAGACACTGCTCTCCACCATGACCACGGCGGAAAAGGTGGGGCAGCTCTTTTTCGTTCGGGTCCCGGCGGAAAACGCCCTGGCGGACATTGCCGCCTACCATCTGGGGGGCTATCTCCTCTTCGGGCGGGACTGCAAAGACCAGACCAGGGAGAGTCTCACCCAAACCATCGCCGCTTATCAGACCGCCGCCGGGGCCATTCCCCTGCTCATCGGCGTGGATGAGGAGGGCGGCACGGTGGTGCGGGTTTCCCCCAATCCCCAACTGCGGGAGAAAAAATTTCAGTCCCCCCAGGCCCTGTACGCCAAGGGCGGTTTGGACGCCCTCACCGCGGACACTGCGGAAAAGGACGCCCTGCTGGCTCAACTGGGCTTCAACCTGAATCTGGCCCCGGTGGCGGACCTGTCCACCAACCCCGGGGATTTTATGTATCCCCGCACTCTGGGCCAGGACGCGGAAACCACCGCCGCCTGCGTTGCCGCCGTGGTGAGCCGGATGAATGCGGACGGCATGGGCAGTGTGCTCAAGCACTTCCCCGGCTACGGCAACAATGTGGA
>JAVVPH010000009.1:12186-17335 GCA_036655835.1 Oscillibacter sp. | reverse complement strand
CCCATCATCCGCCCGGTCCCCGCAGGGCCTCCACATCGTGGGTCACCCGGAGAAATTGGAGGGAGCACACCGCGTCCACGGTGAACACCAACAGGGCGGCGTAGGTCACAAGCGGCGGAATTTGGGCCGTCAGCGCGGCTAACAGCGGATGAATCCACCACAGCGTCAGGGCCGTCAACCCGCCCCAGGCCAGGGAGAAGGGCAGGCAGACCCGCCCGTTGAGATTGCCGGGGGTTTGGGAATAATCCCAAAAGGCCACGCCTAAAAACCGCTGGCAGGCCCAGTGGACGGCATATTCCACCGCCGTGGTCACCACCGCCCCGGTGAGAACGACCCACAGCCCCGACCGCCACGCCGCAGGCAGGGCCAGCACCGCCAGCAGTCCCAGTCCGTACACCGGACACAGCGGCAGCAGCAAACAGCAGCGCCGCCGCCGATGGGGGGCACGGACCGCCCGGGCAAAGGCTTTTTCCAGCAAACAGCCCAAAAAACTGTAACACATAAAATACCAAAAGGCCTCCGCCATGCGATTCCTCCATCCGGGCATTTTTTGAGACGTTGTCAGTGTGTCCCGGGGGAGAAAAATCATGCGGACACAATTGCGATTTTCCCCGGGGCATGCTATACTTTTTTCATAGCAGGGGCGGATGACCTCCCCTGGCTTTGCTAAAAATTCCAAGGAGGACCCGCCATGGACAGTTGGGAACATCTGAAAAGCGAATGCTTGCAGTGCCGGGGCTGCGCCTTGGCGGACACCCGGGGCAGCGTGGTATTCGGCGCAGGCGCGGAGGACGCGGAAATTTTGCTCATCGGCGAGGGGCCGGGCCAGCAGGAGGACTTGCAGGGCGTGCCCTTTGTGGGACCGGCGGGGCAGCTGCTGGACGATATGCTGGAAATGATTCATCTGGACCGGGGCAAGGTCTACATCACCAACGTGGTCAAGTGCCGCCCGCCCCAAAACCGGGACCCGCTGAACGTGGAAACAGATGCCTGCAAGGATTGGCTCCGGCGGCAAGCCGCCCTTTTACAGCCGAAAATCATCGTGTGCCTGGGCCGCATCGCCGCCAAGGCCATCATCAATGAGGATTTTAAAATCACCGTCCAGCACGGGCAGTGGTTTCAGCGGGGCGGCGTCCAAATGACCGCCATCTACCACCCCTCCGCCCTGCTGCGGGACCTGAACAAGCGGCCCGAAACCTTTGAGGATTTGAAGTCCATTCAGGCCAAAATCCGGGAGCTTTGCGGGCCCACGGCCCTTTGAACGTCTCCCCCGCCGCCCCCAAGGCCGCCGGGGAAAGCTCCGGCTCTGTCCGGGGGCGGGAGGCGTTTCTATCCGCCGCAGTGCCGGGGCAGGCTTCACCGCCGGGGCAGCTTTGTTTTTATTTTTGTTGTTAACCTATATGAAATTTATGGTTGACATCGCGAATTTGCCGTGCTATACTCACCCCCAGAAAAGGAGCGTTTGATATGACTGACACAACCGCAAGCAACTCCCCCTGGCGGACGGTGGATTTGGCCTATGTGGCCCTGTTCGCGGTCCTCATCACCGTGTGCGCCTGGGTGTCCATCCCCCTGGCGGTCCCCTTCACCTTACAGACCTTTGCCGTTTTCGCCGCACTGGGGATTCTGGGCGGTCGGCGGGGGACCTTCGCCGTTTTGGTTTACATTCTCCTAGGGGCCGTAGGCCTGCCGGTGTTTGCCGGCTTTAAGGGCGGTCTTGCCGCCCTGCTGGGCACCACCGGCGGCTACCTTTTGGGCTTTCTCGGCTCCGCGCTGGTGTACTGGGCCATCACCAAGCGTTTTGGCAGCAAACCGGCGGTGATGCTGCTGGCCATGGTGCTGGGCTTGGTGCTGTGCTACGCCTTTGGCACCTTCTGGTTTGTGCGGGTATACACCCAAACCAAGGGCGCTGTCAGCGTACTGGCGGCACTGGGCTGGTGCGTGTTTCCCTTTGTAATTCCCGATTTGGCCAAACTGGGACTGGCCCTGCTGCTGTCCCGCCGGGTGGGAAAATACCTGAAATAAGCGCAAAAAACCGACGAATCCCGGGATTCGTCGGTTTTTTGATCGGTTAAAAGGTCAGGCGCATATCGTACCACACCGCGCCGCCGTGGGTGGAGGCGGAAAGGCCCTGATTTTGATAGCCAAACGTCTCGTAATACCCAATCAGGGCCGCTTTGCAGGTGAGGATACAGCCCCGCCGCCCCTGGGTCTTCGCGTCGGCAATCAGCCGGCGCATCAGTTGGGCGGCAAGGCCCCGGCGGCGATAGGCCGGGAGGGTGTTGATGCCGAACACCGTCTGCCAGGCCCCGGCCTCGTTGTGGAGGTCCGCGTGGTCATACAGCGCGTCCCGGATGGTCTCCTCATCGGTGACCATGCCGTCGATAAACGCCACCGGGGTTCCCCCCTCCTCCAGCAAATAAAAATGCTGGGGGTACACCGCCAGTCGGGCGGCGAAGCTGGCCTCCCCCGCCGCCTCGGCGGCGGGAAAGCAGGCGGCCTCTATCTGCCCCAGCGCCGCCAAATCCGCCATGGTGACGCCGCGAAGGAGAATCGTCTCCCTCAAGCGCGGGTCCAGGTCGCGCCGCCGGCCACGTCGGTCACTTCAATGCCCGCGGCCTTCAATTCGTCCCGGATGCGGTCCGCCTCGGCAAAATTCTTGGCCTTTTTGGCCTCCGCCCGCTGACGCACCAGCGCGTCGATGGCGGGGTCGCCCTCGCCCTGCACGGTATAGCCGCCACTGGTGGTGCCGCTGGCGGCGGTTTTGCGCTTCTCCGCCGCTTTTTCCGTCAGGTTCAGACCCAACACCCGGTCAAAATCCGCCAGCAGGGCCAGCTTGGTGGCGTCGTTGGTCTGGGCCTTGAGCACGTCGTACAGTGCCGTGACCGCCAGGGAGGTATTCAAATCATTGTCCAGCGCCGCCTGGAATTTGGCCTTTTGCTCGTCGAACGCCCCCTGGTCCACTGCGCCGTCCTCGGGCTTCAGGGTTGCGATGCGGGCCACCAGCTTGTCAAAGGCGACCTTGGCATTATCCAGATTTTCCCAAGAGAAAACCAGGGCCTTGCGGTAGTGGGACTGGAGGCAGAACAGCCGATAAATCAGCGGGTCGTAGCCCTTTTCCTCCAACAGGGAGACGGTTAAAAATTCGCCCTTGGACTTGCTCATTTTGCCGCCGGAGGTGTTCAAATGCAGGACATGGAACCAGTAATTGCACCATTTATGGCCCAAATAGGACTCGGACTGGGCAATTTCGTTGGTGTGGTGGGGGAAGGCATTGTCGATGCCGCCGCAGTGAATGTCCAGATATTCCCCCAGATGCTTCATGGAGATGCCGGAGCACTCAATGTGCCAGCCGGGATAGCCCTCGCCCCAGGGGGAGTCCCATTTCAGGGCCTGGTCCTCAAACTTGGACTGGGTAAACCAGAGGACGAAATCGTTTTTATTTCGCTTGTTGGGGTCCTCCTCCACGCCCTCTCGGACGCCCACGGCCAAATCGTCGCTGTCCTGCTCGTTAAAGACGTAATATTTGTCCAGCTTGGAGGTGTCAAAATAGACATTGCCCCCGGCCCGGTAGGCAAAGCCCTTATCCAGCAGGCCGGTGATGATGGTGATATACTCCCCGATGCAGTTGGTGGCAGGCTCCACCACGTCGGGGGTTTTGATGTTCAGCCGCGCGCAGTCGGCAAAAAAAGCGTCGGTATAGTACTTGGCAATGTCCATCACGGTTTTGTGCTCCCGCTTGGCACCCTTAATCATCTTGTCCTCGCCGCTGTCCGCGTCGGAGGTGAGATGGCCCACGTCGGTGATATTCATGACGCGCTTGACATTGTAGCCCGCGTAACGCATATATTTTTCCAGCACATCCTCCATGATATAGGAGCGCAGGTTGCCGATGTGGGCAAAATGGTAGACCGTGGGGCCGCAGGTGTACATCTTCACCAGATTGGGGTCCCGGGGGACGAAGTCCTCCTTTTGGTGGGAGGCGGAATTATAAAGTTGCATATTACGCAGTCCTCTCTTTTGCATTTTTCAGTTGCCGCTCCAGCGCGTCAATGCGCTGGGACAGGGCGTTGATTTCTTCCAGAATGGGGTCCGCCATGTGGATTTGGTCCACATCGTCGGCAAAATAGACGGGCTGGCCCAGCACCCGGACAATTTGGGCGGGCACCCCCACGGCGGTGCAGTTGGCGGGCACCTCGTTGAGCACCACCGCGCCGGCGGCAATGCGGGCGTTGTCCCCCACGGTGAAGGGGCCCAGGACCTTTGCGCCGGAGCCGACCATGACGTTGTTGCCCAGGGTGGGATGGCGCTTGCCCTTTTCCTTGCCGGTGCCGCCCAGGGTCACGCCCTGATACAGCAGCACATCGTCGCCGATTTCGGCGGTTTCCCCCACCACAATGCCCATGCCGTGGTCAATGACCAGCCGGTGGCCGATGGTGGCGCCGGGATGGATTTCGATGCCGGTCCAAAAGCGGCTCCACTGGGAGACGCACCGGGCCAAAAATCGCCAATTGCGGAGATAGAGCCAGTGGGCGACGCGGTGATAAATCATCGCGTGGACACCGGGGTAGAGGAGAAAAACCTCCCACTTGCTGCGCGCCGCCGGGTCCCGGCGCTGGTAGGCGGCCAATAAGCCGCCCAGACGGGTCACTCTCTTTGCCATATTTTTTGACTCCTTGTGTCGGTCGGGGAAACAAAAAACGCCCCCCGTACCAAAGTACGAGAGGCGACGAATCGCGGTTCCACTCTCATTTATCACTCAAGGGGCCTTTGACGCAGGCCAAACGGAGGGCTTTTACATCCCCCGCGCTCCCGGATGCACTTCACAGTTCCCGCAGTAGGTGCGCTTGCAGCCGGTGACGCACCCTCTCTGTCCCTTGGGATTTGCTGTTACTCTTTCCGATCATAACGCTATTCGCTATACTGGCTAGTATATTATCAGGGTTTGGGAAAGGTGTCAAGGGTTAAAATTTTCATCCGGGGAATCGGCGGCTTCCTCCGCTGACAAATACAGCTCCTCCGCCTGTTGCAGGGCGGCTTGCAGCAGGGCCTTTGCCCGGAGGACATCCCCCGCGTTCATCGCGTCCAAGGCATCTGAGGCCCCGCCGCAGGTGATGGCGTACATTTTGGAAAAAGGAATTTTTGGGTT
>JAVVPH010000009.1:4212-12086 GCA_036655835.1 Oscillibacter sp. | reverse complement strand
CCGAGGACGACCGGGCGCTCTCCTCCTATATCAATCTGGTTTTGCGGGACCATCTCCGCAAGCGAAACGAAAAGCAGTGAGCCCCACGGCCCACTGCTTTTTCTTTATTTCAATTCGTCCAGCGTGAGGGAAAAACTGGGCATAAACGTCTCCAAAAAATAGGCAGTCTCCGGCAAACCAAAGGCCTCCAAGGCTTTGCGGGTTTGAGCGGCGGCCTCGCGAAACTCGGCGTTGCCCGCCTTCAGCTCCTCCACACATTTAATGTAGGCGGAGAGCTTGTCCGCCGCCTTCACCAACAGGGCGATTTCCGGGTCGCTCTCCCCCAGAATCGGCCCATAGACCCCCTGTAATTCCGGGGGCAGCAGATGCAGCAGCTTGTCGTTGGCTACGGACTCAATGTCCTTGTAGGCACTTTTGATCACGGGGTTGAAATACTTGATGGGGGTGGGCAAATCGCCGGTTAAAATCTCTGACGCGTCGTGGTACAGCGCCGCCGCCGCCACCGCGCCGGCATCCACCATGCCGCCGAACAATTCGTTGCGAATGACCGCCAGAGCGTGGGCCAGCACCGCCACCTGGTGGGAGTGCTCCTGCACGTTTTCCGGGGCGGTGTTGCGCATCAAGGCCCAGCGGGAGATGAAGCGCATCCGGGAAATATAGGCGAAAAAGTGGCTTTTCATGGCGTTATTCCTCGATTCTTCCAAGCAAAATCTGCCCGTCGGTGCCGGTGACGGCAACCTGACGGAGTTGGTTGTGCAGGTCTGCGCCCGCCACGGCGATCTCCATATAATTGGGGGCGTGACCGAAAAATTTTCCCTCCCGCTCCTGTTCAAACAGCACGGGATAGCTCCGGCCCACACAGCCGTCCAAATAGCGCCGCCGCAGTGCCCCGGCCACCGCCGCCGCCCGCTTGGCCCGCTCCTCTTTCACGGCCTTGGGCACCTGAACCATCTCTGCCGCCGGGGTGCCGGGGCGAACGGAATAGGGGAAGATGTGCATTTGGGCGAAGCCGCACTGCGCGAGAAATTCCAGAGTCTGGGAAAATTCCGCCTCCGTCTCCTCCGGGAAGCCAGTAATCAGGTCTGTGGTGATGGCGGGACGGTCAAAATGCCGATTCAGCAGGGTCACGGATTCCAAATACCGGGCGGTGTCGTACTTGCGGTTCATCCGCTTCAGCGTGGCGTCACAGCCGCTTTGCAGGGACAGGTGGAACTGGGGGCAGAGATTGGGCAGGGCCTTGGCCCGAAGGCAAAACGCCTCGGTAATGGTCCGCGGCTCCAAGCTGCCAAGGCGGATGCGAAGGTCCGGGTCCAAGCCCCGGCACAGCGTTTCCAGCAGGTCAATCAGCGTCTGGTTTCCGGGCAGATCCTGGCCCCAGGAGGAAATTTCAATCCCCGTCACCACGATTTCCCGATACCCCGCCGCCACCAGGCGCTGTGCTTCCGCCGCCGCGTCCGCCGCAGGCAGGGACCGCACCCGGCCCCGGGCATAGGGGATGATGCAGTAGGAACAGAAGTTGACACAGCCGTCCTCAATTTTCAGCATGGCCCGGGTGCGGCCCTCCAAGCCCCCGGCAGGCAGGGTTTCAAACACACGCCGCTCAAAGGACTGGTCAAGGGCCTCCAAATAGCCCTTTTCCGCCACGGCCTGTTCCAGCAGGTCCAAAAAGCCCGCCCGGTCCCCGGTGCCGGACACCAGGTCCACCCCCAGAGCCCGGGCCTCGTCGGCGTGGGTTTGGGGGTAACAGCCGCACACCGCCACCACCGCGCCGGGGTGCTTTTTCTGCACCCGGTGGATGGCCTGACGGGACTTTTGGTCGCTGACGGCGGTGACGGAGCAGGTGTTCACCACGTAGGCCTCCGCCGTCTCCGAACCGTCCACCACCGTGTGGCCCCGACTGCGGAGCAATTGCTCCATGGCCTGGGTCTCGTATTGATTTACTTTGCACCCCAAGGTGTAGATTGCAACTCTCATGGATTCTCCTTGCTATTTCTGGAAAATTTCTATATAATCATCTGATGCGCATTTTATTGTACACCATTATACCGACATTTGATTCATTGGGCAAGCCCCAATTCTAAAGGAGCCTTTCAACATGATTTATCTGGACCATGCCGCCACCACCCCCGTTCCCCGGGAGGTGGCGGACGCCATGTACGCGGTGCTGACGGAGCAATACGGCAACCCCAGCGCCCAATATACCCTTGGACACGAGATGCGCCTGCAGGTTGCCCAGTGGCGCAAAACCATTGCCGACGCCGTGGGCTGTGGGCCAAGCGAGCTGTTTTTCACCTCCTGCGGCACGGAATCGGACAACTGGGCCATCCAGTCCGCCCTGTGGCAAAACCGCCACGTGGGCCGGCACCTGGTCACCACCGCCGTGGAGCACAGCGCCGTGCTGGAAACCTGCCGGTGGCTGGAGATGCAGGGCTATGAGATCACCTACCTCGCCCCCGACGGCGACGGAAACATCAGCGCCCAACAGATACTGGACGCGGTGCGCCCGGACACGGCACTGGTGAGCGTGATGCTGGTGAACAACGAGCTGGGCAACGTCTACCCCATCGGGGAGGTCGCCGCCGGGCTGCAGGCCAAAAATCCCAAAACCCTGCTGCACACCGACGCGGTGCAGGGCTTTTTAAAGGTTCCGCTTTCCGCCCGGACTCTGGGGGCGGATTTTATCGCCTTTTCCGCCCATAAAATCGGCGGGCCCAAGGGCATCGGCGCGCTGTACATCGGCGGGCGGGTCCGCAATCCCAAGCCCCTGCTCTCCGGCGGCGGGCAGGAGAGCGGACTGCGCTCCGGCACCGAGGCCACGGCCCAAATTGCGGGCTTTGCCAAGGCCGTGGAGCTGCGCCAGGCCCATCTGACGGAAACGCTGGCGGAAATGACCGCCCTGCGGGACTACGCCAAAACCGTGCTGTCCGCCATCCCGGATTTGCAGCTCATCGGCAGCGGCACCGCGCCCCACATTCTGGCGCTGTCCCTCGCCGGCTGGCCCAGCGGCAACATCGTCAACGACCTCTCCGCCCAGGGCATCTGCCTCTCCGCCGGCTCCGCCTGCCATCAGGGCAAGCCCAGTCATGTGGTGGCGGCACTCCACCTGCCCAAAAAAGTGGCGGGGGGCGTGATTCGCCTGAGCTTCGGGCCGGAGACCACCCGGGCCGACATTGACGCCTGCGCCGCCGCCCTCCGCCGCCATCACGACAGCAAATTTCCCATGCTGTAATACCCACCCGGACGGTCACAAACCGCCCGCAACAGAAAGGATTATCATGTTCAACCGTTTACGTCGGGAGAAGGGCTTTTACAAGCGCCTGTGGCTGCTGGCCCTCCCCTTGATTTTACAGAATTTAATCACCACCTCCCTGGGCTTTGTGGACACCTTTATGGTGGGTCTGCTGGGCAACAACGAGCTCTCCGCCGTCACCGCCGCCAACTCCCCCATTTTTCTGGTGCAGGTCATTATTTTCGGCCTGATGAGCGGACTGACGGTCCTGGTCAGCCAATACTGGGGCCGGGGCGACACAGACAGCATCAACCGCGCCATGGGCGTGGCCATGTATTTGGGTCTGGCCATCTCCCTGTCTGTGGCGGCGGTGCTGGTTGCCGCGCCGGAGACGGTGATGCGCCTGGTCACACCCAACGAGACACTGGTTCTGCTGGGCACGCCCTACCTGCGGATCGTGGGGGTGAGCTATGTATTCAACAGCGTCAGCTCTGTGTACGTCAGTATGCAGCGCAGTACGGAAAATCCCGCCTTCGGCATGAAGGTTTTTGCCGTGTCCATGGTGCTGAACACCTTTTTGAACTATATGTTCATCTTCGGCAAGCTGGGTGCCCCCGCCCTGGGCGTCACCGGCGCGGCCATTGCCACGCTGGCCTCCCGGGTGGTGGAATTTCTCATTGTGGTGGTGTATGCACTGGTGTGCCGGCGCACGCCGCTGGTGTTCCGCTCCCTCTTTTGCCCGGGACGCACCATGCTCCGCAGCTTCGCCAAATACGCCGCCCCCGTGGTGGGCAACGAAACCCTCTGGGGCCTGGGCACCACCATGTTCACCGTGATTATGGGCCACATGGCCATCTCCACGGAGATGTTGGCGGCCTACGCCATCATGGGCAATATCGACAAATTTTCCACCGTGGCCTGCTTTGGTCTGGCGGGGGCCACCTCCGTCATCGTGGGCAAACGCATCGGAGAGGGCGCGAAAAAAGAAGAGGTCTACGATTTGGGCTGCTGCCTGCTGACGGTCACCACCTTGGTGGGTGTGGTCATTGGCGGCTGTTTGGCCCTTGCCCTGCCCACGTTCTTTATCCCCCACCTCTTCCCGCTCTTCCAACTGACGGGGCTGTCCCTGTCCATCGCCATCACCATGTGCGTGGTGTATATCTGCGTCATGCCCATGAAGGCCTTTGACATCACCAACATCACCGGCCTTCTCCGGGCCGGCGGCGACGCCCGTTTCGCCTTTGCCATTGACACCATCCCCCTGTGGCTGGTGGTCATTCCCACCGCCGCCCTGCTGGCACTGGTGTTTCACGCCCCCATCTGGCTGCTCTGCCTGTCCATTCAGGGGGAGAATTTCTTCAAAATGCCCCTGGGCTTTGCCCGGCTACTCTCCAAAAAATGGATCAACGACGTGACGAGGGGGTAACACCATGAGCCTTTTTTGCTGTCCCCTGTGCGGCGAAAAATTGGAGCGGGGTGACGGTGCCTACCGCTGCGCCGCAGGCCACTGCTACGACATCGCCAAGGAGGGGTACACCTACCTTCTGCCGGTGAATCAAAAGCACTCCGCCGCCCCCGGAGACGACAAGGGCATGGCCGCCGCCCGCCGGGCGTTTTTATCCAAGGACTATTACCGCCCCCTGCTGGACGCGCTGTGCGCCCTGGCCCTGACCCACACCGGAAATTCCCCCGCCCTGCTGGATTCCGGCTGCGGCGAGGGGTACTACACCGCAGGCATTTACCAGGCCCTGCTGGCGGCGGGAAAGCGGCCCCGGGCGGCGGGCATCGACATCTCCAAATTCATCCTCCGCTCCGCCGCCAAGCGGGAGCGGGCCATTGAATTTGCCGTGGCCTCCTCCTATCACCTGCCGGTGGCGGCGGGGAGCGTCGATTTGCTGCTCAACTGCTTTTCCCCCATGGCGGAGGAGGAGTTTCGGCGGGTGCTCCGCCCCGGCGGGACGCTTTTATACGTGGTTCCCGCCGCAAAGCATCTCTGGGAGCTGAAGGAAATTCTCTATGACCGGCCCTATCCCAACGAGGAAAAGGAGATTCCCTACACCGGCTTCACCGGCGAGGCCGTGGTGCCGGTGGAGGCCTCCATCACCCTAGAGCGGCCCGCGGATATTCAAAATCTCTTCCAAATGACCCCGTATTACTGGAAAACGCCCCAAAGCGGAACGGAGCGCTTGGCAGGCTTGGAGACGCTGACCACCCGCATTTCCTTCCGTATTCATGTGTTTCACCGGGATTGATTCAGAGGTTCCTTAAAACAAACGCCCCGCCCCCAGGTCGATGACCCGGGGGCGGGGCGTTTCAGCGTGTTGGTAAGCGCGGGATTGCTTTGGTTATTTCTCTCCGCTTTCCGGCGGTTTTCTGTCCTCTGAATTGGGTTCATTTTTGGTCTTTTCCGTCCCCTCCAACGGGGCCACGGGGACTGGCTTTAGATGAATACGGGGGAGCTTCGGCGGCGTCGGCCGGTCTTTCCGGCGGCGGCGCAGCACACGGATCACCAGGAACACCACCCCTGCCAACAGCAAAATCCACATCCAGGCATAGGCCAGGCCCACCGCCAGGGACTCCATCCCGCTGACAAAGCCCTTCCAGCCGGAGCCGAGGGCCACGCCCATGCGGCTGAAAAAGCCCGTGGCGGGCTGCTCCACATTGGAGAGCTGATAGACCTCACGGAGATTGATATAAACGGTGGCGTAATCTACCAGCGCGTCGTAGTGCTGCAGTTCCCCGGCCAGGGACTCAATGGCACTCTCCGTATCGGAAATGGCACTCTCCACGGTGATGAGGTCCTCCATGGTTTCCGCTTGGGCCAGCAGGACTTGCAGCCGCGCCAGCTTCGTCTCCTGGGTTTTGAGCCGCCCGGCGGTATCGTAGTAATATTCGGACACGTCCTCCGTGTCGGCACAGCTGCTGACCAGGTGGCACAAATCCCCCGCCTGGGCGCAGAACGCGTCAAACTGCGCCGTGGGAATCCGGACCGTATAGTTGCCGGTGCGGTAGCCGGTGCCATACTCGTTGACGCCGCTGGAGGCAAACCACCCGCCGTCGGCCTTTACCAAATCCGAAAGCCCTTGGGCCGCCGCGTCAAAGCCGGTGGTTTCCATTTCCAGCGTGGCGGTGTAAATCCGCTTGGCGGGCCGGATTTCGCTGTTGGGCGCGGCGGGCTTCTCCGGGGCCGCCTCATCCCGCTGTATCTCGCCATAGCTGCCGGTGCCCATCTCCTCCATCCGGGCATCCGACGGATTGGGCGGCGCACCCGCCGGCGCGCTGGTCGCCGTGCCGCCGCATCCGCAGAGCAGGACCGCAAGCAATGTCAAAGCCAGGCAAATTGCCAAAATTTTTCGTCTCATAGCGATTCCTCCATCTTTCTTTCCTTCGAGGACGTTTGTCTCTTAGACGAACGCTTTGGGAAAAAGTTCCCGTTTTCTCCAAGCATCGGTTGCGTTTTTTGGAAAACAGCGGTAGAATGAACTACATAATTGGGCGGCTTTTGGGAGCCGACACAAATAGGAGGAACGCATATGACCTATCAGGAAGTTTTGGAAAACGCCCGCACAGCCATGGGACCGCACTGCAAGAGCTGCCCCACCTGCAACGGCCTCGCCTGCAAAAACACCGTCCCCGGCCCCGGGGCCAAGGGCATCGGCACCGGCTTTATCCGCAACTACCAGAAATGGCAGGAGCTCTGCGTGAACATGGACACCATCTGCGAGAACAAACCCGTGGACACCTCCTTCACCCTCTTCGGTCAAGCGGCGGCCCTGCCGGTGTTCGCCGCCCCTGTGGGGGCCATGACCCTGCACTACGGCGACAAATACGACGATTTGACCTATAACGACATTCTGGTGTCCGCCTGCGCCGCCGCGGGCATTGCCGCCTTCACCGGCGACGGCACCAACCCCGCCGTGCTGGAGGGCACCGCCCAGGCCCTGACCCGCAACAACGGCCGGGGCGTACCCACCGTCAAGCCCTGGAATATGGAGCTGATTCACGAAAAGCTGGAGCTGGTCAAGGCCGCCAATCCCTTTGCCATTGCCATGGACATTGACGCGGCGGGCCTGCCCTTCCTGAAAAACTTACAGCCCCCCGCCGGCAGCAAAACCGTGGCGGAGCTGCAGCAAATTGCGGCCTGGGCGGAAAAGCCCTTTATCCTCAAGGGCATTATGACCGTCAACGGCGCGAAAAAGGCGCTGGAAGCCGGGGCCAAGGGCATTGTGGTGTCCAACCACGGCGGCCGGGTGCTGGACCAGTGCCCCGCCACAGCGGAGGTTTTGCCGGAAATTGTGGACGCGGTGGGCGGCAAGCTGACCATTTTGGTGGACGGCGGCATCCGCAGCGGCATGGACGTGTTCAAGGCCCTGGCGCTGGGGGCGGACGCGGTGCTCATCGGCCGGCCCTTTGTCAACATGGTTTACGGCGGCGGCGCCGAGGGCGTGCAGATTTACGTGGACAAGCTGAAAGCCGAGCTGGCGGACACCATGGCCATGTGCGGTGCCCACTGCCTAAAGGACATCAACCGCTCCATGGTGCGCTGATCAAGCCCCGAATCAAACCGGGAAGAACCCCCGGGGGCCTGCGATGCAGCCCCCCGGGGGGGGAGTCACTATGCCCCTCGGGCGGGCGCGTAACCCAG
>JAVVPH010000009.1:0-4202 GCA_036655835.1 Oscillibacter sp. | reverse complement strand
AACGTATACTGTGCCTTGCTTTCCCGGTGGGTTGCGCTGCACAATGGCAACGACCGCACAGCGGGGAGGCGCGTATACTGTGTCACCTGGGCGGCGTGACGGTAATGCCCGTTACGCCTGCCGCACATCGGGCAAACGTATACTGCGCCTAACGACCACCGGTACAACCCCCAGGACGCCCGGGCCACACCATGGGTGCGTGCGTATACTGCGCCTCTTAAAAAACCAGCTCGCAGGTGAAGCAGGTGCCGCTATTTCCCACGCCCTCCATGCGGTAGCTGTCTCCCTCCCGCAGGCCCGCCAGGGTCAGCTCCTCCCCCAGGGTGGCTTCCTTGCTGTAATTGATGTAGAAGGTGTCGGGCACCCGGTCCTGCAAATCGGCGGGGAGCGCGTCCCAGGCAATATCGCCGTAATTTCCGCTGTACACATGACCGTTTCCGTCCAAGTCGGACCAGACAATTTTCCGGGTTCCCAGCGGGTCCAGGCCCTCCCGGGGCAGCAGCACCTTTTTGCACGCCGGGCAGTCAATGGCCTTGGGGCAGACGGTGATGGGCTTGGCGGTGAAGGCGGAGGGCCGCAGAATTTTGCGGGTTTCCGGATTCACCAAAATCCACTCGCTCCGGGCGCTGACGCAGAGCGTCTCCGCCGCGTCCGTCCACTCAAACACCCGCTGGACATGGGCGCGGCCACAGCCGTTTTCCCAGGTGGTGACGGTGAGACACTCCCCCGACGTGGGGCAGCGGTGGATGTGCAGGCACAGGCGGGAGAGCAAAAACACCTCCCGCAGGGCGTATAATTGTTCATAGGGCAGATTTCGGGCGTCGTAATCGTGTCCGGCGGAGGCCGCCGCCATGCTGAGCAGGGTGGCGATCCGGGCGCGTTTATTGCGGTCACAATCCGCAAAGGTCAATTCCTCCTGGCGGGAAAAGCTGTTCTCCGTCAGCCGTTGGTGAAAGAAATCCACAGGCGTTTTCTCCTCCGTTTTGTTGAAATATCACTTAAAATGATAGCACGATTCACAATTTTTCACAAGGCATACCGATTGACTTTTTTTTCACGTATGATATGATAGAACCATCCTAAAAAAATCAGGAGGAGACTCTTATGAAAAACATCATTGCGACAAATAAGGCACCCGGTGCCATCGGCCCCTACTCTCAGGCCTGCAACGTGGGCGAACTGGTGTTCACCTCCGGCCAAGTGCCCATCGACCCCGCCACCGGCGCGTTTGTGGCCGGCGGTATTGCCGAGCAGGCCCGTCAGTCCCTGACCAACGTGAAGGCCATTCTGGAAGCCGCCGGCACCTCCATGGACAATGTCATCAAGACCACCGTGTTTTTGAACGACATGAACGACTTCGCCGCCATGAACGCGGTGTACGCCGAGTTCTTCACCGAGGGCAAATACCCCGCCCGCTCCGCTGTGGAAGTTGCCCGTCTTCCCAAGGACGCTCTGGTGGAAATTGAAGCCATCGCCACGAAGTAAGATTTTTTCCTGTATGCGACAGCGGCAGTCACCTGACGGTGACTGCCGCTCAGCTTGTCGAAAAGGCTTTTTCGACAAGCTGAGCCCAGTTTTTGAAACCCGTGAGAAGTTTCAAAAACGGATGATTGAAAAACGAAAGGAACCCTTCCTGGGTTCCTTTCGTAGCTATCTTCCTTCCCGTTTTCTGGGATTTCAGGGTTGATCGACAGCCTGAGCGGCAGTCACCTGACGGTGACTGCCGCTGTTTTTTTGTCGATGCGGGAGGGATTCCCCAAAATCGGGGGATCGTGTGAAACGGAGGTTATTTTTCCTCGGGGGGTTTGTTTTCCTCCCGGGCCTGCCGCAAATAGTCCTGCTCCGCCGTTTTCTTACTGGGGACGAAATTCTGGGCCGCCGTTTTCCGCTTGCCCTGGCTTTTCACGTAGAAAAATCCGGTGAAGGCAAAGACCGTCGCGCCGATGAAGTTGACAAACAAATCCTTCATGGTGTCGATGATGCCGATATCCAGATACCCGCCCAGGCCCAAATCCTGCCCGTTGAGGGCCACCTCGGTGATGCCGGTGATGGGCACCACGGTGTTGGTGCGGGTGGTGTCCATGGCCACGGAGTAAATGGCGTGGACAATGGTGTCCTTTTGCATATCCGAATGGAAAAACCAGTCCATGCCGAACTCAAAAAATTCCCACAGGACGCCGATGGTCATGGAGAAGCAAAAGGCCATCAGGGCCATGAAAAAGGGCGACAAATCGAAGGTGAGGCGCTCGTCGTCGTTGAGCAGCACCACCATGGAAAAGCCCACCGCCGCCGCCAAAAAGCCGTTGAGAATATGGAGCATGGTATCCCAATTGGGGATGACCACGTAAAACGCGTTGACCTCGCCCAAAATTTCGGCGGCAAAAATGAAGCACAGCACCGTGATTTCCAGTGCCGGGGGCAGCTCAATGCGCAGTCGGACCTGCAGCCAACTGGGGATGTAGAGCAGCAGCAGCGTCAGCGCGCAGAAGAACACGCTCTCATAGCTCTTCATGAAGAGCTGACGAATCAGCACCACCACCACCAGCAGCCGCAGCGTATAGAACACGATGAAGGAGCTTCTGTGCTCCCGCAGTTCCTTTTGCATGGCCTGTTTCAGATTCCTTTTCTCTTGGCGTTTCATCCATTTCATCATCATTTTTCCTCTCTTGGGTCAAATTTTTCAAAAATCACCAAGGCGTCGTCTGCCTCCGCCAGCGCCATATCCTCCCGGGTGCGAATGGTCCAATAGACCCTCTGCACGCCCCACAGCCGACTGCACAGCCGGAAGGAGCGGCCAAAGCGGTCCTCAAAGCGATAGGCCACAAAGTCCGGCCGAGTGCGGAAGTTGCAGAGCAGATTGCTCAGGGCAAAGCGCTGAAAGCCGCCCATTTGCACCTTGTCTCCGAAGAAATTTTGGGCCAGCTGCCCCCGCAGAATATCCGGTCTGTTTTTCCGAAGCCACAACAGCACCCGGGGGTCAAAGCTCTCCATACAGTAGTCTGTGTGAAATTGGTCCAGACATTCCACGGTTTTTTCCGTCAGGACGGCGCAATTGCCTTGGGCGGGTTTTATTTCCACCACCAGCGGGGCGATGCCCTCAAAGATAGGCAGGACCTCCTCCAAAAAGGGGATGCGCTCCGCCGTCCCCTCCAAGCGGAGGGCGGATAGCTCCTGGGCGGTAAAATCCTCCACATTGCCGTCCACGCCGCAGGTGCGCTTCAAGGACGAATCGTGAATCACCGCCAGGCGGCCGTCCTTGGTCAAATGCACGTCCAATTCCGCCCCGAAGCCGTTTTCCGCCGCCCGGCGAAAGGCCGCCAGAGAATTTTCCGGGATGGCGGGCTTATCATGGTAACCCCGGTGGGCATAGCGAAATTTTCGCATTTTTTCCCAGCGGGCATCCCCGCCCCGGCCCCAGAGCAGTCCGCACCAGACCAGGGCAAGCAGGGCCGCCGCCGCCACCAACCACGCTAGGCAAAAAAGGCCCATGGCCTCTTTGCTGTAAATCACCATCGTCACTGTGCTCATCTCACTCAAGCTCCCTCATCAAAGGCGTCCGGCCTGGTTTTTTTCAAAATTTTTGTGTCGCCGTGCTTCACCCCCAGCATGGTCACCAGGCTCGCCGCCACAAAGGCCGCCGCATAGGGAAACAGCGTCACGTAGCCCACGTGCTTCAAAAGCCATCCCGCCGCGATGGGGGTGACGGTTTGGGCCGCCATGGAAAAGGCGTAGTAATAGCCGGTGAATTTGCCGATGTCCCCGCCGGCGCACATCTCCACCACCATGGGCAGCGAGTTGACGTTGATGGCGGCCCAGGCAAGGCCCACCAGGGCGAAGAGCAGATACAGCACCGGCGAAAAGCCGCTGAAAATCAGCGTATACAAAAAGCCGGTGAAAAAACAGCCGGTCAACAAGGCCGCGCCGCCTACAATCGTCCGCTTGCGCCCCACCCGGGAGGCCAGCGCGCCGATGGGCAGATAGGACACGATGGCCCCCGCCGTAGCCACCGTCAGGCAGAGGGAGGCACTGCCCAGGCTCATGCCCCAGACGCGGTTGGCGTAAGTGGTGAACCAGGTTTCTATGGCATTGTAGCCGATGAACCACAGCGCAATGGAAACCAGCAAAAAGCCCAAGCTCCGCCTCACCGCCGGGGGGAGCGGAGCACCCACGGCCCTCTCCTGCTCCGCCTCCGTTTGGGGCAG
>JAVVPH010000008.1:9841-17778 GCA_036655835.1 Oscillibacter sp. | reverse complement strand
AAAAACCACAATGCGCTGTAAGAAGAATCGGGGGATAGTGTGAAAGGGGGCCGATGAGGCCCCACTTTCACGTTGAGGCGCACAAAGTGCGCCGGATGATCCGCCCGCAGGCGATGCAGGGTCAAATATCACGCATTTTGACCCTGTGCTTTAGCTTGTCGAAAAGACTTTTTCGACAAGCTAAAGCAGGTTCCGCCGTAAGGCGGAACCTGCTTCAAAAGGGGCTTTTTTACTTGGCAAGCTCGGTGATGCCGTCAATGCGCAGAGAGAAGTAGGGAGCGGAGCGCAGAGTGGATTCCACAAACACGCCGTCCTTGATGGCCTCTTCGGCATCGTTGACAAAGTCGCCGTCGGTGTCAAACGCGAAGGCGGAGGTGACTTGCTTGCCCTCAACGGTGAAGGTCTTGGTGTCAAAAATCTGCAAGCTGCCATCCTTGATGGCGGCCCAAGCAGCGTCAACAGCTTCCTGGGTGCCGGCAGCGCAGCTCTCGCCCAGCTTGGAAATCATGACGCCGCCGTTGGCATAGCCAATGTTGGTATCAGTGGGAATCTCGGTGCCTTCCAAAGCGGCCTTCAAAACGGGGGTGTACAGAGCCACCCAGTTGTTCTGCGCGGAGGTCAGAGCAGCCTTGGGAGCGACGGTGAGCATATCGATGTTGTAGCCCACAGAGTAGGCGACCTTGCCGGAATCCAGCAGAGCTTCCACAGCAGCGGGAGCGCCGGTGGAGTCAGCGTGCTGGCCGATGATGACGCAGCCCTTGGAAACCAGGAAGTTGGCAGCTTCCGCCTCGGCGGTGGGATCATACCAAGAGTTGGTGTAGGTCACGTCCATGTGAGCATCGGGAACGATAGAGCGGATGCCCAGGAAGAACGCGGTGTAGCCGCAAACCACTTCGGCATAGGGGAACGCGCCGACGTAACCGACATGGGCGTCCTTCACGGTACCGGCGTCCAGCAGCTCCTTGAGCTTCATGCCGGCGGCGATGCCGGAGACGTAGCGGGACTCATAAGTAGAGGGGAACATATTCTTCAGGTTGGCCAGACCGGAGGTAGCGGCGGTGTCGCCGGTGCAGGCCACGAAGGTGATCTCGGGGAACTCACTGGCGGCTTCCTGCATATAGCTCTGGTGGCCGTAGGAGTCGGAGAAGATGATGTTGCAGCCGCTCTCCGCCAAATCCACGGCGTTGTCGTAGCAGCTATCATCCTCGGGGATGTTGTACTTAAAGGTAATCTGGCTCTCACTCAGACCCAGCTCCTTCATAGCGCCCTTGATGCCCTCAATGTGGGCCAAATCGTAGCCGGAGTTTTCATCATGGACACAAATCAGGCCGATTTTAAAATCAGCATTGGCAGCCGGCTCGGCGGGTGCCTCGGGGGCGGCGGGCGCGGGTTTTTCTCCACAGGCGGCCAGGCTCATTACCATGACCAGGGAGAGGAGCAGTGCAAGAAACTTCTTCATTCTGAATGTCCTCCTTAAAATATTTATGAAAAGACAACGGACAAGACGGAGCCTTGTCTATTGCTATCATACAGGGTTGGGATGGAAAATTCAATACAAATTTCTCAATTCATACAAAAATGCAGGAAATCTTTGACAGGTCCTACACGCGGCCCGGCGTAAATGGCGGGGAATTGCCCCCCAAAGCGACGAAGAGAAGAACGAAGCCTCTCCGTTCTCCCCTTCGTATTGTATGGAAAAATATTACAGGTGGATGCTGGTTCCGGTCTTTCCGGCGATGCCGTCCTTGGCCTTTTCCAGCAGGGTGATCAGGGCGGTGCGCCCGGGCTTGGAGGCGGCGAACTGCACGGCGGCCTGGACCTTGGGCAGCATGGACCCGGGGGCGAACTGCCCCTCGCGCTCGTACTGCTCGGCCTGGGCGGGGGTGATGTCGCTGAGCCATTCCTGGTCGGGCTTGCCAAAGCGGATGGCCACCTTCTCCACGGCGGTGAGGATGATCAGCGCGTCCGCGTCCAGCTCCTGGGCCAGCAGTGCGGAGGCGAAGTCCTTGTCGATGACCGCGCCTGCGCCCCGGAGGTGGTTGCCCTCCCGCATCACGGGAATGCCGCCGCCGCCGCAGGCGATGACCACCTGCCCCGCGTTCAGCATGGCCTGGATGGTGGAGAGCTCAATGATGGATTTGGGTCTGGGGGAGGCCACGCAGCGCCGCCAGCCCCGGCCCGCGTCCTCCATCACCGCGTTGCCGCGGCGGCGCATTTCCTCGGCCTCTTCCTCGGTCATAAAGGTGCCGATGGGCTTGCTGGGATGCTGGAAGGCGGGGTCGTCCCGGTCCACCTCCACCTGGGTGAGGATGGTGGCGACGCCCTTTTGGATGCCCCGGTTCAGCAGCTCCTCCCGCAGGGAGTTCTGCAAATCGTATCCGATGTAGCCCTGGCTCATGGCGGTGCAAACCGACATAGGGGCCATGGGGTGGGACGAATCCTCCCGGGAGAGGGTGGTCATGGCGATGTTAATCATGCCGACCTGAGGGCCGTTTCCGTGGGCAATCACCACCTCGTGGCCCTCTTCAATCAGGTCCACGATGGCCTTGGCGGTCACCTTCACGGCGGCCATTTGCTCCGGCAGATTTTTCCCCAGCGCGTTGCCGCCCAGGGCAATGACAATGCGTTTACCCATGTTTGTAGTACCTCAATCAAAAATATGGTCAGGCGTTTCGCCGCTGATCGTCCCCGCAATCCCCAAGGGGGACTGGGGACCGGGTCCGCGCCGCGTATTAAGGAAGCTCAAAATGCCGCAGGGCGGAGGCTTGCGCCCCCGCTGTCCCGAGGCAGTCTGTCCATCCGTGGCTGACGGAGGGGTTTGTTAAAACTCTTTGCGCTTGTCGCCCTGGTCCATGGCCATCAGCGCGGCGGCGGGGTCCTTCACCTTGCTCATCATAATCATGGCGGCAATGATGTAGGGCTTGAAGGAGGCCTGCTTGTACAGGGGCACCAGATACCGGTCAAACACGCTGGCGTCCACTTCGCCCTCCTTGCAGGAGAGGTCGGTGATGTCGGCGGGCAGGCAGTGGAGATACAGTGCCTTGCCGTCCTTGGTTTTTTCCATCATTTCCTCGGAGCAGGTCCAGTCCTTGTGCTGGGCGTTCTGGGCCAACAGCTCTTGCTCCAGTTTGTCAATGCCGGCGGTGTCGCCCGCCTGATAGAGGCTGGTGCGCTGTTCCATGGCGGCAAAGGGAGCCCAGGACTTGGGATATACGATGTCGGCGTCCTTAAACGCCTCTTCCATGGTGGCGACCTTGGTGAAGGACCCGCCGGTGGCGGCGGCATTCTTCTTGGCAATCTCCTCCACCTCGGGCATCACGTCATAGCCCTCGGGATGGGCCAGCACCACGTCCATGCCAAAGCGGGTCATCAGACCAATCACGCCCTGGGGCACAGACAGGGGCTTGCCGTAAGAGGGGGAATAAGCCCAGGTCATGGCAATTTTCTTGCCCTTCAGGTTTTCCACGCCGCCGAACTCGTGGATGATGTGCAGCATATCGGCCATGCACTGGGTGGGGTGGTCCACGTCGCACTGGAGGTTCACCAGGGTGGGCTGCTGCTCCAAAATGCCGTCGCGGTAGCCCTCAGCCACAGCGTCCATAAAGGTCTTTTGATACTTGTGGCCCTCGCCGATGAACATATCGTCCCGGATGCCGATGACGTCGGCCATGAAGGACACCATGTTGGCGGTTTCCCGGACGGTTTCGCCGTGGGCGATCTGGGACTTCTTCTCGTCCAAATCCTGGACGTTCAGGCCCAGAAGATTGCAGGCAGAGGCAAAGGAGAACCGGGTGCGGGTGGAGTTGTCCCGGAAAATGGAAATGCCCAGGCCGGAATCGAAAATGCGGGTGGACTTGTTGCGCTCCCGCAGGTCCCGCAGGGCGTCTGCCACGGTGAAAATGGCTTCCAGCTCCTCGTCGGTTTTGTCCCAGGTCCAGTAGAAGTCATTTTTGTACATCTCGTTGATGTGCAGTTTTTCCAAGTGTTTCGCCAATTCAATGGTTTTAGACATAGGTAAACGCTCCTTTTTTCTTATTGAATGTTGTTGTCAGTCAAGGTGGCCCGGAATTGTGCCACGTCGGCGGATTTATTTTCTTCCTTGTACAGGCCCGGCACAGCGGCGTACAGCGCGGCGCAGTTCACCAGATCCTGCTTCCAGGTGATTTCGTTGGGGGCGTGGGCCTGAGACTCCGCGCCGGGGCCGAAGCCCACGCAGGGAATGCCGTAGCGGCCCTGAATGGAAACGCCGTTGGTGGAGAAGGTCCACTTGTCGGTGAGGGGCCGGTTGCGCAGGTGCATGGCGTCCTTGACGGGGTCCGCGTCGGCGTGACCCAGGCGCACGTCGCCGAAAAGCGCGTGGTGGGCGTCCACCAGTGCCTGGACATGGGCGGCGGATTCCTTGTTGATCCAGGTGGGGAAGTAGCACTCCGTCTCGTAAACCTCGCCGGTCCACGCGGGACGGTCATACATGTACATGGAAACCTTCACGTCCTCGCCGTACTTCTTGCAGGCGGGGAGATTGCGAATTTCCTCCAGGCAGGAATCCCAAGTCTCGCCGGCAGTCATGCGCCGGTCGATGGAGATGGCGCAGGAGTCCGCCACGGCGCAGCGGGAGGGAGAGGTATAGAAAATTTGGGAGGTGGTGCAGGTGCCCCGGCCCAAGAAGCGGGCGTCCTCGTAGTGGTCGGGATTGAATTTGGGGTCCAGCATTTTCACAAGACCGCAAATGGCGTCGTCGCTGCCGTTTTCGTTCAGCGCCCGCACATCCTGCAAAATGTCAGCCATTTTGTAGATGGCGTTGTCGCCCCGCTCCGGCGCGGAGCCGTGGCAGGAAATGCCCTTCACGTCCACGCGGATTTCCATCCGGCCCCGGTGACCGCGATAGATGCCGCCGTCGGTGGGCTCGGTGGAGATCACAAACTCGGGGGTGATTTTGCCCACGTTGTGGATGTACTGCCAGCACATGCCGTCGCAGTCCTCCTCCTGGACAGAGCCCACCACCATGATTTTGTAGCCTGCGGGAATCAGGCCCATGTCCTTCATGATTTTGGCGCCGTACACGGCGGAGGCCATGCCGCCCTCTTGGTCAGAGCCGCCCCGGCCGTAGATGATGTCGTCGGTTTCGTAGCCCTCGTACGGGTCCTTTTCCCAGTTGCTCAGGTTGCCGATGCCCACGGTGTCGATGTGGGAGTCGATGGCGATGATTTTCTCGCCCTCGCCCATCCAGCCGATGACGTTGCCCAGGCCGTCAATTTCCGCCTTGTCATAGCCCAGCTTTTCCATCTCTGCCTTAATGCGCAGAACGACGCCTTTTTCCTCACAGCTTTCGCTGGGGATGGCGATCATGTCCCGCAGGAATTTGCTCATGTCGGCCTCATACTGTTTTGCCGAAGATTTAATTGCATCAAAATTCATATCGCTGCCTCCCATTTTTGATCAGGTTTGATAGATTCTGCCCTTATCATAGCATAAGAAAATTAGAAGTCAAACAAAAAATGAGAAAACCTAAAAGTTTTTCTGGAAAACGATTGATTTATCCAAAAAGTATGGTATGATACCTATAAGAATCAGGAACTTTTCATAGAACATCGTCTCAGATGTGCTGAAAAGCTCCAAAGGAGGGATAGCGCACGGAAAGCGGAAAACTGGAATTGCTGAAGCAGGTGTCGGCAGGAATCGCCGCACAATTCGGCAGTAGCTGCGAGGTGGTTGTCCACGATCTCAGCCGTCATCCGGACCATACCATTGTATTCATCGAAAATGGCCACGTCAGCGGGCGTAAGGTGGGGGACGGCGCGTCCCATGTGGTGATGGAGCAGTTTCAAAGCAACGACCCGGAGCCCAAGGACCATCTCTGCTACCTGACGAAAACGCCGGACGGTAAAATTCTCAAGTCCTCCACCGTGTATATTCGCAACGGTAAGGGGCGGGTGTCCGCCATTTTCTCCATCAACTATGATATCTCCAAGCTTTTGATGGTGGAGGGTGCCATTCAAGACCTGATTTCCGTGGGGGACCAGTCGCCCTCCGAGCCGGAAAAAATCGTCAATATCAACGATTTGCTGGATGATCTCATTCAGCAGTCCGTGGCCCTGGTGGGCAAGCCGGTGGCCCTGATGAATAAGGACGATAAAGTCCGGGCCATCCGTTTTTTAAACCAGAACGGCGCGTTTCTGGTCACCAAGTCCGGCGATAAGGTCGCCAAATATTTCGGTATTTCTAAATACACCTTGTATTCTTATATTGATATTAAACAGCAGGAGGAAAATAAAACATGATTGATTTGTCCATTAACAAAGCAGGCTTGGAACACAATCTCCAAAAGGCGAAGGAGAATCATATTGTCATTCCCACCATTGCCCAGATGGAGCATCCTGAGACGATTCCCGAGAAGATTCAAGATAAACTGAAAACCGTGGGCCTGTGGGATGTGAACCCCCTGAACCTCTTCCGCATCACATGGAAAAACGAGGCGAAGGAAATGGGCGGCCTCTTCCAGCATACCCCCAACTATGTGGAGCTGCCCTCCTCCCTCACCGGCGTGCCCTGCCGCATCATCGCCATGGCCGGCAAGTGGTTCCCCACGGGCTGCCATAAGGTGGGCGCGTCCTTTGGCTGCTTGGCCCCCCGTTTGGTCACCGGCCAGTTTGATACCACCTATCACCATGCCGTCTGGCCCTCCACCGGCAACTACTGCCGGGGCGGCGCGTTTAATAGCAAGCTGCTGGCCTGCGAGTCCGTGGCCATTTTGCCCCAGGATATGTCCAAGGAGCGCTTTGACTGGCTGAAAACCATCGCCGGCCAGATTATCGCCACGCCCGGCTGCGAGAGCAATGTCAAGGAGATTTTCGACAAGACCTGGGAGCTGAAAAAAGACCCCTCCATGATGATTTTCAACCAGTTTGCCGAGATGGGCAACCCCCTGTGGCACTATAATGTCACCGGTAACGCCCTGGCTGATTTGTACGAGTCCGTCAAGCGCCCCGGGGACCATTTCGCCGGTGCCTGCTTCACCTCCGGCTCCGCCGGTACCATGAGCGCCGGTGATTTGCTCAAGGACAAATATCCCCGCTTGAAGCTGGGCGTGGGCGAGGCGCTGCAATGCCCCACCATTTTGGATAACGGCTTTGGCGGCCACCGGATTGAGGGCATCGGCGACAAGCATATCCCCTGGATTCACAACGTGAAAAACACGGATATGGCCATCGCCATCGACGATGAGGACTCCCAGCGCCTGATGCGCCTGTTCAACACGGACGAGGGCAAGACCTATTTGAAAAACGAGCTGAAGCTGGACGACGAGCTGATTGAAAAGCTCTCCTGGCTGGGCATTTCCGGCGTGGCCAATGTGCTGTGCTGCATCAAAATGGCCAAGTATTACGAGATGACCGAGCATGATGTTCTGGCCACCGTTCTCACCGACTCCGCCGTCATGTACGGCAGCCGGATCGATGAGCTGAACGAGCAGCACGGCGCGTATACCGTGGTGGAAGCCGCCAAGGACCATGCCCTCCATATGTTGGGCCAGAAGACCGACAATCTGTTGGAGCTGACCTATACAGAGCGCAAGCGCGTCCATAACCTCAAGTATTATACTTGGGTGGAGCAGCAGCAAATGGACGTGGCCGACCTCAATGCCCAGTGGTACGACACCGAAAACACGTGGGATGCCGTCCACGCCCAGGCCGCCGATTTGGATGACCTCATCAACGAGTTCAACGAGGCCTCCGGTGTCCTGAAAGCCCTGTAAAAAAAGCGGACCGCCGCTCCGTTCCCATAGGGAAAATGCTCTCCCGCATAAAACGCCTCAGGGCGGGGCCAAAGCCCCGCCCTGCCTTTTTAGTTAAATTTTCCAACATAAAGGAGTCCCACCATGAAAAACGTCAAATACGGCCGCTGTGTCAAGTGCGGCAAAACCTACGAGGCCACCCCCAACC
>JAVVPH010000008.1:0-9741 GCA_036655835.1 Oscillibacter sp. | reverse complement strand
GTCAAATACGGCCGCTGTGTCAAGTGCGGCAAAACCTACGAGGCCACCCCCAACCTCACCACCTGCGACTGCGGCGGCATCCTCGATATCATCTACGATTACGAGTACATCCGGGAGCATCTGACCAAGGAAACCCTGAAAACCCGGGAGCAATCCATGTGGCGCTACCGGGAGCTGCTCCCCATCGAGGACAGCACGCAGCCCACGCCCCTGCGGGTGGGTTGGTCCCCGCTGTACGACGAGCCGCGCCTGGCCGCCAAGCTGGGACTCAAGCAGCTCTGGGTGAAGGACGACGGGCAAAACCCCACCGCCTCGCTCAAAGACCGCGCCAGTGCCATGGCCGTGGCAAAGGCCCGGGAGGCGGGGGCCCAGGTCATCGCCTGTTCCTCCACCGGAAACGCCGCGTCGAGCTTGGCGGGCAACGCCGCCGCCGCCGGCCTTAAAACCTACATTTTTGTCCCCTCCCGGGCCCCCAAGGGCAAGGTGGCCCAGCTCATGACCTTCGGCGCCACGGTGATTTCCGTCCAGGGCAGCTATGAGGACACCTTCGAGCTGTCCAAAGCCGCCATTGAAAAATGGGGCTGGTACAACCGCAATGCCGCCATCAACCCCTACCTCTCCGAGGGGAAAAAGACCGTCTCGCTGGAAATTATGGAGCAGCTAAATTGGCAGGTGCCGGATTATATCGCCATCTCCGTGGGAGACGGCTGTACCATCGCCGGCCTCTGGAAGGGCCTGAAGGACCTCCACGCCATCGGCTTTATCGACCATCTGCCCCGGCTGATTTCCGCCCAGGCGGAGGGCTGCTGCCCCCTGAACCGGGCCATCGCGGAGAACAAGCCCTGGCATCCCATGGAGGAAAACACCATGGCGGACTCCATCGCCGTGGGGGTGCCCCGCAACGCGGATAAGGCCCTCATGGCCATCCGGGAGTCCAATGGCATCGTGGTCAATGTCTCCGATGAGGAGATTATGGCCGCCCAAAAACTGCTGGGCGAAACCTGCGGCGTGTTTGGGGAACCGGCGGGCGTCACCGGTGCCGCCGGCGTGAAAAAGCTCTGCGAGCAGGGGATCCTGGGCAAAAACGACACCGTGGTCAGCGTGGTCACCGGCAACGGATTGAAGGACGTGGCCAACGCCATCAAGGCCTGCGGCGATCCGATTTCCATTCCCAGTGACATGAATTTGCTGCTGCAAGCCTTCGCGGAAAAGGGCATTGTGGTGGAGTAAATCCTGGTGGAGTAAATAAAAAGGCGGGAATCGGTTGCTCCGATTCCCGCCGGCATTTATTCCGTTTCGTCCGCCTGCAAATCCTTAAAAAACCCAAAGGCCGCGTCAAACCGCGCCTCGCTGTACGCTGTCACATCCGCGCGATAGGCCTCGTAGGCCGTCAGCAGCCGCTCCGCCGTCTCCGTCAATACGGCCCCGCCGCCGCCGGTGCCGCCGATGGTGGAGTGAAGCAGCTTGCAGCCGAATACCTCCTCCGCCGTGCGGAGGATCCGCCAGGCCTTGGAGTAGGCCATCTCCATGGAAGCCGCCGCGGCCCGCAGAGAATGATGCTCCCGCACCCGGGAGAGCAGCGTGGCAATCCCCGGTCCGAAGCAGCGTTCATGGTCGTCGGTGTAGAGCCGAACGGTGAGTTTTAAGTGTAAATTTTCTTTCATGGCCCGAGTATAGCACGTTCCGTCCGGCACGTCAATGCGCTTGCAAACAGGCGGGAATGTGGTACAATATAACGGTAAAAAACCGCGAATACAGGCCGATGCCACCAGGCAATCGGCCAATAGGGGGAGGACTTGCCATGGAAAAAATTCGTCTGGGTCAAACCGAGCTCTTTGTGACCAAAACCGCCATCGGCGCACTGCCGGTCCAGCGCATTTCCAAGGAGGAGGCGAAAAAGCTTCTCCGCCGGGCTTACGAGGCGGGCATCAACTATTTCGACACTGCCAACGCGTATAGCGACAGCGAGGAAAAGCTGGGCCTGGCCCTCCACGATGTCCGAAAAAATGTGGTGATTTCCACCAAGAGCGCCGGTGTGGACAAAAAAACCGTCGCCGCCCATATTGAGGAGAGCCTGCGCCGTCTGCAAACGGATTACATCGACCTCTTCCAGTTCCATAACCCGGCGGTCCTGCCGGACCCCAATGACCCGGACGGCCCCTACGGGGCGGCCTTGGAAGCGCAAAAAGCGGGCAAAATCCGCTATATCGGCATCACCAACCACCGTCCCGCCGTGGCAAAGGCGGCGGTGCTCTCCGGCGATTTCGCCACCCTGCAATTCCCGTTTTGCTATCTGGCCGCCGCCCCGGATTATGAACTGGTAGAGCTGTGCAAAACCCATCAAATGGGCTTCATCGCCATGAAGGGCCTCTCCGGCGGCCTGCTGAACAATGCCGAGGCGTGCTACGCCTTCATGCGCCAGTTTGACCATGTGGTTCCCATCTGGGGGGTGCAGCACCAGTGGGAATTGGACCAGTGGCTGGAGCTGTCCGCCCGAAATCCCGGCATGACGCCGGAGATAGAAGCCGTTATCGCCCATGACCGCAAGGACTTGGCGGGGGATTTCTGCCGCAGCTGCGGCTATTGCCTGCCCTGCGCCGCCAATATCGACATTCCCCAGTCCGCCCGTATGTCGGCCCTGCTGCGCCGGGCGGTCTATCAGGATTTCATGACGGACCAGTGGCATGAAAAAATGCACCGCATTGAAAACTGCATCCATTGCGACGCCTGCAAAAGCCGCTGTCCGTACGGACTGGATACCCCGGCTCTGCTCCAACGCCAGCTTTTGGAGTACGACGCGTTTTATGCCCTGCACCACAACGACCGCTGACGCCGTCATCCCCCCATTGCCCCGCCCGGCGGCAGGCGGCCGCCGATATCATCCATAAGGAGAGAATACGATGCTGTTTAAAACCCAAGACTCCAGCTTGCAGCTGGAAATATCCCATTACGAATTTCCCGCCGACGGCGGCACGCCCGGCAGTGACGACCGGAATTGGCTGGTCCTGCGGGGAACCTATACCGAGGGCGACCTGGTGGTGAAGGATAGCAACTCCTGCCTCTTGACCTATGAACTGCGGGAGATGACCGCCGGGTTGAAGGTTTTGAATGCCGGCATCAAGGATGCCTACGGCAGTGATTTTGTGGAGCCGTTTTTTGAAGTCTCCGCCCAGGCGGCGGGGGAGGACTGCTTCGCGCTGGATGTGTCCTTCGCCCTGCCCAATACCCTGGAGGATTTGGATACCGCCGAATTCAGCGGCCTCCTGACCCGGAAGGAGCTGACGGACCTGATTGAGGAATTGGACAAGGCCTGCGAAAAGTTCCCGGACCGAAATTAGGACGGATTTTCAAACCCACCCTCAGAAAATCTCCCCCGCAACGTCCCCTGTTCCCCCAATCCAAACAAAACCCCCCGCGCACCGATGGGTGCGCGGGGGTTTCTTTATGCGCTTTATGCGCGTTTTTGCCCCAGGAGAAGGTAGAAAAAGGGCGTGAATTGCGGGGGAATGGCCAAAGCGGCAGTGACCTGTCCGGTCAAAAGGAATAAAATCCGGGACATCCATCCCTGGGATTCCGTGAACGCCCAGAGATAGTAAACCGCCGTGGAATATGGGCCGTGGGCCTGCGCGATTTGCTCCCAGGCCAATAGAAGAAGCTGCAATCCCACCATAATGGCGGCGGAGAGAAAAATCTCTTTCCGGGTCAGTCCCCGCAAAAAGCGCCACCCCGCTGCCCAGAACACAACGAAGGCGAGAATAGCTATCAGTGCATCCACTCCCGCTCCGATGGAGAGCGGGGCCCCCGGGTGCAGTGCGATCCGTATCCGCATGGCAGCGAATACAATCACAAAGTTGAGGAGCCGACAAAGCACACCGCCTCCGGCACAGACCAACGGAACGCGCAAAATAGGGCGCTCCAGAAATGTCATGAAAAGGCCTTCTCTCTCAAAAAAGTTTACAGCGAATTGGCTTGCTCCACCACCTGGCCGATGGCCGTGGCGGCGTCCGCGGGGAGCTTGTTAAACCCGCCCTCGTCGGTGTCCAGGTTCACGATGTAGTGCAGCCGGTCCAGCATCCGGGCCTTGAGCTGGGCCACGTAGTCGCGGTCCTTCAAATCGGGGACAAAGCCCTCCCACTCCATAATCTCAATGTCGGAGAAGGGGCCCCACTGCGCGAAGCTGGCCCGATTTTCCACCACGGCCTCCAGTACGCCCAGGGTGGTCTCCTTGGTCACCTTTTTGCCCATGAAATCGCCGGTGTTGATGATGTAGCAGGCCACGTTTTTCTCCGCCACCAGCTTGCGGAACTTCTCATAGTCGTTCACCAGCGGATAGGTGCGGAAGGGGTTGGCATAGGGCTCCACCACCAGTGCGTTGGGGTCCACTCCCGCCTTCAGCCGCTCGGCGGAGGAGCGCTTGGTGGCCAGTGTCGCCCCCATGGCGGAGGCCAGAGCCGCGCCCCGCAGCCGCACAATGGGCGGAATGGTGGGGTCCTTCATAATCCAGAAAATGGCATTCACCGGGGAGTCGATTTTGTCCACCCGGTTGGGGGACCAGAGCTTGGACTTAATGGCCCGGCCGTTGCCGTTGCGCACATCCTCGGTGACCAGCACCACCTTGCCCTCGTCATCCAACGTGGCGGAGCAGTTCTGGGCCGTCAGCAAATATTTGTTGTCCGGGGCGGGGACAGGGTAGTCCGCCGTCTTGTCAAAATAGGTGGGCTCCAACGCAATGGACGCGCAGGACTCCGTGTTGATGATAAACGCGTCGTCGTGGAGCACCTTGATGGCGGGATATTTCCCCTGGTGCTTGGCGTGGGTGAGGGTGGACTTGCCGGAGCCGCTCAGGCCGAATACCGCCGCCACAAACTTGCTCTGGTCCGGCAGGGTGTATTCCTTTTGCCCGCCGTGGCAGGCGGCGTAGCCGTTGCGGTTGGCGATGGCCCAGGCAAGCGTCAGCGTGCCCTTTTTGTGCTCGCCGAAATAGCGCATACCCAAAATGGCGGCGCAGTTGCTGTCCGTATTAAAATAGCACAGGCATTTCGGATCGCATACGTCCTCCTGCCCCGGCGCACCCGCCCACTGCGGGTCGGAGAATAGGTAGATGTCCGGCTCCCTGCCGTCGCCCACCGGGCGGGAGGCCTTGTACATCCGGGTGTACTCGTCGGAGAGATACTGGAAGTTCAGCATCCAGTTGTACAGCAGATTTTCCTCCCCCACAGGGAGAAGCAGATGGGCCTTCACCATAAATTCCGGGTCCAATCCGATGTACACCTCGGCGTGGTAGAGCTGCTTCCACCGGGTGTCGTACACGGCGTCCATCAGAATTTTGTCCAGCTTCTCGGTGTTCACGCCGGGCTTTCCGGTGATGCGCCGGGCGGGGGCATAGCGGCCGGTGATGGCGCCGTCGTTGAACAGCAGCACCTTCGCGTCCGCCTCCAAACCGAATTCCTCCCCCCGGTAGACGGGCATATCCGTGACCACCGTGCCCGGGGAGTGCTTCGCCAGGTCATAGGCCTCCCGCAGGGAGTTGACCTTCACCACATTGTTTCCGTAAAAGGCTGCCTCAATTATGGAGCGGGTTTTGGAAAATCCAACCTTCCCCGGTCCGATTTCTGTTCTGGAATAGTAAGCTTTCGTCGACATAACAGGTCCTCCGATTGAAAAATTTTCCCGACTGCCAAAAAATTGGTAATTCTCAAACATGATACCCTGTATTCATCAAAAGCGCAAGGGACGGCAAACGATTACTTATTTAATTCCCCTAAAACTCTCGCCAAATCCGCGAAATTTTGCAGGGTCAGCCGCTCGCCCCGGACGTCGGGAGACAGTCCGCAGTCCACCACGGCGGCTTGAATGGCCTCCTTGGAAATGCCGGGCAGCGCGGCGGAGAGACTGTTGGGCAGGGTTTTTCGCCGCAGCAAAAAGCCCCCCCGTACCACCTTGAAGAAGAAGGCCTCGTCCTCCACCTCCACGGCGGGCCGCTCCCGCCGCAGACAGCGAATCACGGAGGAGGTCACCTTGGGCCGGGGGAAGAAGCGGTCCGGCGGCACGTCAAAGAGGTTTTCCACCTCGAAATAATATTGCAGAAACAGGGAGAAGGACCCGCCGTCGTTGTTGCCCGGCAGGGCGCAGACCCGTTTGGCCACCTCCCGCTGAATCATCACCGTCACGGCCTCAAAGCAGGGCGTCTCCACCAGATGGGTCAGGATGGGGGTGGTGATGTTGTAGGGCAGGTTGGCGCAGACCACCGGGGTCAGCCCGGCAAATTTCTCCGCCGCCAGGGCCGCCAAATCCAGACGCATCACGTCACCGGACACAATTTCCACGTTGGGATAGTCCGCCATCGTCTCCGCCAGTACCGGCAGCAGTGCCCGGTCCAGTTCCACCGCCACCACCTTGCCGGCCCGCTGGGCCAGCTCCTTGGTCAAGGACCCCACCCCCGGGCCGATTTCCAGTACGCCGCAGGTCTCATCCACCTGGGAGGCGTAGGCAATCTCCCGAGGCACGTTCACGTCAATCAGAAAATTCTGCCCCATGGATTTAGAAAAATGGAAGCCATGCCGCGCCAGCAGGGCGCGAATGTTCTCGTAGTCACAGAGGTTCATAAAAAGTCCGCCTTTCGGAAAAAATTCCGGAGATTGAAGAAAATACCGCGCAAAGTGCGGTCCCGTCAGTATAGCAGAAAAAACGCCGTTTGAAAAGAAGGGAAAAAAACTCCCCGGCGCCACGCGCCGGGGAGTGAGTGCTTGCGGTTGAAGGGTCAGTCCAGGAAATAGACGGTGCAGCCCCGGCGGCCGAATTCGATGCACTGGCGATAGGTGTCGTAATACAAATCCACCACATTGCCCCGCACGCCGGTGTCCTCGGCCACGGCCATGCCGTAAACCACTCTGCCGTCGTTGGAGACAATATACATCCGGGTCCCCAGGGGAATCACCTTTTTGTCCACAGCCACTGCGCCCACCCGGGCGCGGGAGCCGGTGGCGGTGCAGGTGTCCGCGCCGCCGTGTCCGGCGGTGTAGGCGGTGGCAGTCATGCCCTTGGTCTTGGAAAAGGGCATGGTCGCGCCGGACTGGAATACCAATGTGCCGCTGCCGTCGTCATTTTTGACCACGTTGGCAAGGCGGTCCGTGGGGCTGACTGTGGCGACTGAGGTGCCGTATTCCACGATTTGGTCCACGGCGGTGCTGTCCACTTCCTCCACAAACTGGCGGGAAAGCTCCTCGCCGCCGGACCAGATGACCTCGTAAATGGCGGTGCGCACGCCGTTGACGCCGACCTGAACCACGTTTTCAACGCCCTGGGCCAAATGGGGATTGGCCTTGCGCACGGTTGCGAAGGGGACATTTTCCATCACCTGGTCATAGTACGTCAGCTCCGACGCGATGGTCAGCGCGGTGCCGGGGCCGGACAGGTCCACGGCAATCATGTCCAGAGGGCCGGGGGCAATGTGCATCCGAACCAACAGCGCTGAAATGGTTTCGGCCTGGGCCTGGGTGGAAATGGTGGCGCCCTCATAGCGGATGGAGACGGTCTGTCCGGCGACGAGGCTCACCTCATATCCGCCGCTCCGGGTTCCCAGATATACCAACTGGGAGGAAAAATCGGTTACGCTTGCGGTTTCGTCCAACACAATGGCGGCGTCGTCGGCTCCGGTGAGAATATACAGAGCGTTTGCGTGCTCGTTCGAGACAGCGGCGACACAGGCCAGGGCAGTCAGTAAACAGATTGCCGTGGTGGAGCGCTTCCAAAAACCGTGCAGCTTTTGGCTGAGTGTTTCAAGCTTCAAAATCATACCTCCTGAGCAGTTTTTCAATCCAATTCTTCCCTGTGCCGCCAGAATCTAATCCGGCTTTCACGGTGGGAAAAACGCTTTGTAACTTTTGTTACTAATTGAAAAACTTCGCTTAGTATACACCAATGACCCACTTCTGTCAAGTTTTCATAGCAAGCCGGTGTTATGTCCCCCACTTTCAACAAAATCAGACAGTTCATACGTGGTAAATATTGGAATTTACAAATAAATAGTAACAAAAAAATGACAAGAAAGACAGACAAAAGCGCCCCTGTATATTCAAGCGAATATACAGGGGCGCTTTTGCAAAAAAATCACTGGTTTGAGGCCTTATTTTTGTATTGCGGGGGTGAAACCCAAATCCTCCAATGCGCTGACAGCGCAGTCGATGCAGGCTGCGTCGCCGTCCAGAGAGACCCGCTTGGCCTCCAAATTGACGGAAAATTCCAGCCCCGCCTCGCTTAGGGCCTTGGTGATGCGCTTGACGCAGTTTTCGCACATCATATCCGGTACAGAAATACTTGTCATGGTTCGTTTCCTCCGATTTTTTATGGATGGTATCTCTCCAAACGAGGGCACAGCATCTGCGCCAATCGTTTGCGCCCATTTTCCGGCACAAAAAGCCGTTCATTCATCCGGGAGCGCTGTTTTTGACCCCCAAAAGGGGACCCAAAATCTGAGCATATCTGCCGCAGGCTGATTTGGGGAGGGGCCTTTGTTTTTTTACCCGTCGTTCCCCGGGGGAATCTGCCCTCAGCGTGTCAGCAGCTTTTGAATGGTGGCCACCAAATCGTCCACCACCTCCAAGTGCCCGGCTTGAATGTCAGACACCACGCAGGTGCGGATGTGGTTGCCCAAAAGCTCCCGGGAAAAGGCGTTCAGAGCGGACTGAATGGCAGAAACCTGGGTCAGAATATCGGTGCAGTAGGCCTCTTTTTCCACCATGCCCTGTATGCCCCGGACCTGGCCCTCAATGCGTTTGAGCCGCAGCAGCAGGGCTTCCTCCTCCGTGGGCTCCCGGTGCTTGCGGCGGCAAAGCTCCGGCACGTCATCGCCTAAAATTGACCGCAGTGCCCCCTCCGCCAGCGTTCTTTCCTCGTCGTTCATCCTGTAACCTCCTTATATATAGTGTCTAGCCATGAGAAAAACACAAATTCTTAGCGAGTTAAACACAATATACAGTGCAAAAATCGCAATTATCGCAATTATTATGATGTATTTTGTATTATGTTCCTCGTAAAGCGGAGTTTTGCTCATCTCTAGATAGTGTCCGCTGAACAAATATAATTTGCCAGGCGCGCTTGCCAAACGTGTTATTTTGCCGCGTTTGGGCGGTAAAACAAGCGTATTTTTCCCCATCAGATGGATGCCTGTCGGAATTTGCGGACGCACTCTGCAAATCCCAGACGCGGGGTTTGGACCGGGAACTGCAAAAAAATCCTGCACCCGAACAAAGGAAAAATTCCGCAAAAGCATTGCAATCACTCGGTTTTCCACTTCCTCAGCAGAGCGCATTATAGCTTTGCCCGCCCCAGACGCAGGGCGTTGCCCACCACGCAGATGGAGCTGAGCGACATGGCGGCTCCCGCGAACATGGGGGAGAGCAGCGGTCCGCCGAAGAAAACCAGCAATCCCGCCGCCACGGGGATGCCCACAATATTGTAGCAAAAGGCCCAGAAAAGGTTTTGCTTGATGTTCCGCAGGGTCAGGCGGCTCAGGCGCAAGGCCCGGGGCACGTCGTTCAAATCGCTTCGCATCAGCACAATGTCGGCGGATTCAATGGCGATGTCACTGCCGCTGCCAATGGCGCAGCCCACGGCTGCGGCGGTGAGCGCGGGAGCGTCGTTGATGCCGTCTCCCACCATCATGACCTTGCGGCCCAAGGCTTGTAGCTGTTGCACCACGGCGGCCTTTTCCTCCGGAAGCACCTCGGCTACCACCTCGTC
>JAVVPH010000007.1:0-18002 GCA_036655835.1 Oscillibacter sp. | reverse complement strand
ATCCCCGCGGCAGTCCGTCTCTTTTCTTATCGCATAAATCGGCCCATACGGCGCAGACTTGGCGACCGCTTTTTGATGCCAGAAACCACTCCCATGGCGGCAAACAGCGTGACAATGGAGGACCCGCCGTAGCTGAAAAACGGCAGTGTCAGGCCGATCACCGGCATGACAAACAGGCACATCCCGATATTTTCCAGGGTCTGAAAAATCAGCATCGCCGCTATGCCCACGCAGACGTAGGCAGAATAGTTGGTCTGTGCGTGGCGGGCCACCAGCAGACAGCGCACAATAATCGCGCTCAGCAGCACAATAATGCACAGGCAGCCAATCAGTCCCAGCTCCTCTCCCGCCACGGAGAAGATGAAATCCGTCCACCGGGCGGGCAGGGATTGGGGAGAACTGCTCTGGGTCTGTGTTCCGTGGAGATAGCCCTGTCCGAACACGCCGCCGGAGCCGATGGCCAGCAGACTGCGGGTCTGCTGCCAGCCCCGCTTCAAGGGACTGTACGAGTGGTCAAAGAGCACGATAAAGCGCTCCTGCATATACAGGGGGATTAAATCCGTAAATTTCCACAACAGCGCGATGCCGATTCCCGCCCCGCCAAAGGCCAGGGCAAACCACCGCAGGGCAAAGCCCGCCGCAAACGCGGTGCACACGAAAATAAACACAAACACCAGCGTGTTGCCCATGTCGCCGGAGATGGCGAAGTACAATCCGCACAGCGCCACCGTATGCCCGCCCACAAACAGCGCGGCGGAGAAGGATTTCAAATCCCGCTTCTCCTCCCGCAGCCAGGCCAATTGCTTAGCCAGCAGCAGCACAAAGGTGATTTTGACAAACTCGGCGGGGCCGATGCTCACCGGCAGCCAGGAAAAGCCAATCCACGCCCGGTTGCCGCCCTCTTCAATGCCGAAGGGCACCAGCATCAAAATGGAGAGCGCGTTAAATCCCACGATCCATTTCCATCGCTTCACCAAAATTTCCACATCCACCATGGATAAAAAAATGTAGAGGCACACGCCGATGCACAGCGCCGCCAATTGCACGATGACAAAGCGATTGCTGCCCCGATAGCGGGTGGCGCTGTAAATCAGGGCGATGCCGTAGAGGGTGGAGACGCAGCAAAGTGACAGCAGGGTCAAATCCGCCTGCTGAAAAAAATCCGATAAATTTCCTTTGAGACGATTGCCCATGGAACGCTCCGTTTTCCCGCGGGACAGGGCCGCGAATGGGTGTATTTGGCATATTTTAACGGATGAAGTATACCACAATCGGGCCTTGGTGTAAACGGGGCAATTTTTGTTTTTACAGACGAGAAAACTTGTGTTATACTATCTGCGGTATTTTATAACAATTTTGAAAGGCGGTGTCCCCATGGAATTTCTCTCCCACAGCGTGGCGGAAACCGAGGCCATCGGCGCGGAAACCGCCCGGGCGCTCTCCCCGGGAACCGTGCTGGCGTACCGGGGGGATTTAGGGCTGGGCAAAACCGCCTTCACCCGGGGCCTTGCCCGGGGTCTGGGGGTCACCGGCCGGGTCACCAGTCCCACCTTCACCCTGGTCAACGAGTACGAGGGCCGTATTCCCCTGTTTCACTTTGATTTGTACCGTCTGGAGGATGCCGACGCCCTGTTTGACATCGGCTGGGAGGACTATCTCCTGCGGGGCGGCGTGTGCGCGGTGGAGTGGAGCGAGCGGGCGGCGGAGGCACTGCCGGAGGACACGGTCTGGGTCAGTCTCGCCCGCTGTCCGGAGAGCGACGACTGGCGCGTCATCACCATAGAAGGAGGAAGCTTCTCTTGAAAATACTGGCACTGGAAACCTCTGCCAAGGCGGTGTCTGCCGCCGTGACGGAGGGGGAAACGCTGATTTGCTCCGCCTACCAAAACACCGGCCTCACCCACAGCCGCACCCTCATGCCCATGGTGGAGGCGATGCTGCAAAACGCGGAGCTGTCCATGGCGGACATAGCCGCCATCGCCGTGGCTGCCGGTCCCGGGTCCTTCACCGGCATTCGCATCGGCGTGGCTGCCGCCAAGGGCCTGGCCTTCGCCGCCGAAAAAAAAGTGGCGGGCATTTCCACCCTGGAGGCCATGGCCTGGAATGTCAAGCACATGGACGGTCTGATTCTCTGCGCCATGGACGCCCGGCGCAATCAAATTTACAACGCCGTGTTTGAAGCCAAGGACGGCGCGCTCACCCGCCTCACTCCCGACCGGGCCATCGCCCTGTCCCAACTGTCCGACGAGTTGAAAAATTCCGAAAAACGGAAAATAATCGTTGGCGACGGCGCGGAGCTGTGTTATACTCACTTGTTAGGAAACGAGATATCCTGTCAGTTGGCTCCCCCCCATCTGGTGATGCAAACCGCCGTCTCCGTCGGCTTCGCGGCGTGGAAGGCCGTCCAAGAGGGCCGTCTCCAGTCCGCGCAAGAGCTGGTGCCGGCCTATTTGCGCATCTCCCAGGCAGAGCGGGAACGAACTGAACGAATCAAAAAGGAGCAGTCAACATGAACGAGAAGGTACACATCCTCGACCATCCCCTGTTGCAGCACAAGCTGACCATTCTGCGCAACAAAGAGACCAGCACCAAGGACTTCCGGGATTTGGTGGGTGAGATTGCCATGCTGATGACCTACGAGGCCACCCGGGATTTGCCCTTGGAGAGCGTGGAGGTCGCCACCCCCGTCGCCACTGGCACCTTCCAGACCATCGCCGGCAAAAAGCTGGCCATCGTCCCCATTCTCCGCGCAGGCTTGGGCATGGTGGATGGCGTTTTGAAGATGATTCCCGCCGCGCGGGTGGGCCATATCGGTCTGTTCCGTGACCCCGAAACCCTGGAGCCGGTAAAATATTACTGCAAAATGCCCGCCGACATTGCCGAGCGGGATGTCATCATTGTCGATCCCATGCTGGCCACCGGCGGCTCCGCCTCCGCCGCCATCGACTTCATGAAGGAATACGGCTGCAAGCACATCAAGCTGATGAACGTCCTGGCCGCCCCCGAGGGCATTGCCCGGATTCAAAAGGACCATCCCGATGTGGACGTTTACGTGGCGGGCGTGGACGATCATTTGAACAGCCACGGCTACATCGTCCCCGGTCTGGGCGATGCCGGGGACCGCATTTTCGGCACGAAATAATGCCCTGCCCCGGACAGGGGGACTGTTGTTTTGTAATCAAACCGGCGCACTAACTTTTTGCAGTTAGTGCGCCGGTTTCTTTTTACGGATACGCTCGCCGTCTCCGAGGTGTCGGAACGTGCCCAGGCACATTTTCCGTCAGACTCACTTGGGTCTGTGCTGATAGCACAGGCCAACCATAGCCCCTGTCAGGATGCCGTAGCCCGCATAAATCGCGTATGTGACCGCGTTGCTCCAAGGAAAGGATGCCTGGGGATGCGTCACCGCATAGAGAATAAAAATCACGGCAATCAGCATCAGCGCAGAGCCGATGAACCCGTATCTCTTGTATTTTGACATAGAACCCGCCTCCAATCATCGCCTGTTGGGCAGTGCATTTTGCTCACAACACGTAAAAAAACACCGCCAGATAGTGGAAAAAGCTCCCGCCCAGAATGAACAGATGAAACAGCTCGTGAAAGGTCCACCGGGGGGAGATATTTGGCTTTTTCAGGGCATAAAACACCGCGCCCACGGAGTAGCTCACCCCGCCCAGGGCAATCAGCGCCAGGCACAGCGGCTCAATGGCGATAAAATCCTTGACCACAAATACAATGGCCCAGCCCATCACCAGATAGACCACGGTGGACAGCACCCGGGGCGCGTTCAGCCACAGCAGCTTCGCCAGCACCCCCGCAATCGCCACGCCCCAAAGGCCCAGGCAGAACTGCATCCCCTTGGGCTGGGGCAGCAGCACCAGGGAAAAGGGCGTGTAGCTCCCGGCAATCAGCACGTAAATCATGCTGTGGTCCATCTTCCGCAAAAACCGTTTCACGCCGGAGGACTGGGCATTTCCGGGGTAAAAATGGTAAATGGCGCTGGCGGAATACAGGGCAATCATCGAAAGGCAAAAGCACATCGCCGCCGCCAGGGCCTGGGTGGGTGCATCCACCCAAAGGGCGCGGAGTAAAAACGCAAAAGCCCCCAGCAGCGCAAGCCCCGCGCCGATGGCGTGGGTTTCGCAGCTCACCGGGTCCTGGGCCCGGGTAAAGAATTTCCCCATGAAACGTCGTCTCCTATTCCTCTCGGCAATGCCGATATATCTTGTAATCTAGTTATTGAAACTATATTACATCATATCGCTTCGCATTGCAAGGGGTTTTTTTGAAATTTCATGGCCCACCCTTGCCCGCTCAGCCCCGCAGCTTTTCCGCCGCGATGGCAATTTGCGCCGGCGTCAACGCCCAGTCGTAGGGAAATACGATCTCCACGATTCTCCTGCCCCAGCAGACAACAAAGCGGTTGCGCGGCTCCGTGCCCACATACTCCTGATACACGGCGTCCGCCTGCCAGGGCGCCGCGTCCACCGCCGGAAAATGCAGCTCCGGCTCCCAGTCCCGGTCCTTCTCCATGTACTGCCGCAGGCACAAATCGTATAAAAATCCGGCCTTCACGTCCACAATTTCGTAGGACAGATCCGGTACATCTTCCCCGTCGGGGAAGGCGTGCTGATCCCCGGTGGACCGGCTCAGCAAAAACGAGGATTTCTCCTCCCACTGGTAGGTATAGTGGGGGTAATCCACCTCCGCCAAATCCTCCACTCTTAGCGGCAGCGGGTCGTGATAGATGTCCCACAGCATAGACTGTCCGCCGTTGATGGTTTCATACTGCTCCACCGGCTCCGCCTCAAACCAATTGTGGCGAATCCCCTGCAACGCAACCAGCATCAGCCCAGCCATCATGCCCAGCGTCAATACCACGCAGGCCGCCATGGTAAGCCCGCGGTTGAGATTCCGGGAGACGCGGGCTTTTTTCAAGCCCCATCTCACCGTATACACGCCCAAAAACAGCAGCACAAACAGCACAAGGCCTGGCCACAGCATCCGCAAATTTCCCTGCCGGGAAACTTCCCACAGCCAGCCGATTGCCAAAAGCCCCCCGGGAAGGTACAGCGCGTTGGCCCATTTCCGATACCAGCCGCCGCATTCCGCGCAGGCGCCGCCCTGCTCCACCCGCCGCTTGGATTTCCGATACCAGCTTGCGTAGCCCCCCAGCATCAGGATGGAATTGAGCAGCAACAACAGCCACAGCAGCAGTAAATACGGCTGCGTTCCGTCGGCAAGCTTGCCCACAAGGTCATAATTTCCCAGAGAAATCTGCGTGACAATTTGGAACAGTGCCAATGCCGCCATGGCGATACTGCCGGGAAGATAATTTTTCTTCATGGCATGGTGGGTGGTTTGCAGGCGGACGCTCTCCTCCGTCTCAATGGGGACGGGATGCTCCCGCTCCGTGCAGAAAATCTGCATCTGCGCCCACTGTACCACAAATTCCCAGCCCGAGGCCTGGCAGTACGCCCGAAAGGTCTGCTGTCCGTCGGTGGGGGCGGGGTCAAAGTCCGACGCGTCGGGAAAATAGGTCACGGTGTAGGTCCGTTTTTTCGGCTCCATCCGGCGATAATACCAAAAAAACGGCGTGATTTTTTCCAGTCCCCATCCCTGCTCCGCCATTTTCGCCAGATGGCGTTCCACCCCGGCGGCGTCGTAAAACAGAAAATTTTCAACCCGGCGTTTTGTCTCTCTCATGGCTGATTCCCTCTCTCCCCATAGCGGCGGTAATCCTCCGCCAGCAAATTCAACCGCTGGTATTCCTGCTCCAGCGCGGCCCGCCCCGCCTCCGTGAGGAGATAGCTGCGCTTGCGCCCCTCCACCTTCGTCTCCCGAATCAATCCGGCGGATTGAAAGCTCTCCAATAAATTGTACAGCGTCCCCGGCCCCACCATGACCCGACCGTCGGTTTTCTCCGTCACCCATTCCATCACGTCCGTGCCGCAGCGCTCGGACTGTAAGCACAGCAGGCTATAAAACATCTGCTCCGTCAGGGTTTGAAATTTCTCTCTCGGCACTCTCCCGCCCCCTATTATCGAATATCGATACATGATGCCTGTATTGTAATATCGAATATCGTTAATGTCAAGTTTTTTATTTTTTAGTCCTTGACAATTCCCGCAGTTCTCTGCTATGCTTGCAGATAGTTAATTGGATTTATATAAATTGAATGAACTATTTAGAGACAGGGAGGCCACTGCATGGAGCTTCGCGACAGCTTGAATCAATTTTATTACGACACCACCGTCAACGACCTGCGCCAGCTCAGCCGCTCCGCCAGCGGGGAGCTGTCCTACAACAGCATCATGTATTTGGACGTCATCTCCTTTCAGCAGGAGCAGGGGCACTGCACCATCAGCTCGCTGGCGGAGACACTGCGCATCTCCAAATCGGCCGCCACCATGAAAATCGGCGAACTGGTCCGGCTTGGCCTGATTGAGCGGACCCGCAGTGACCGGGACCGCCGGGTGATTTATCTGACGCTCAGCGGCCCCGCCGCCCAGGCCCTCTCTGCCTATGACCGCCCCTTTGAGCGGGCGGTACGGCAAATCGAGTCCCAATTCACCCCGGCGCAGATTGAGACATTCTGCACCATTTTAGGCACTTTCAGCTTGGAATTTGGAAAGGATTTTTGATTCTCATGCAACAAAACGCATTTTTTGAAACCCTCGCCCCCACAAAGCTCTTCTTCCGCTGTGCCATTCCCAACATGGTTGCCATGGCGGTGACGGCTCTTTATATGGTGGCGGACGGCATATTCGTGGGTCTGTTCGTGGGGCAGGACGCCTTGGCGGCGGTGAATTTGGTCATGCCGCTGGTGATGATCAGCTTTGCCCTCTCAGACATGATTGCCGTTGGCTCCTCGGTGCAAATTGCCATCCGTCTGGGGCAAAAGCAGGACCGGGAGGCCAGCAGCATTTTCGCCTTTTGCTCCGCGCTGATTGTGGCCATCTCCTGCGTGGTGGGCGTGGCGGGCTTCTTTTTGGCAGAGCCGGCCCTGCGGGCCATGGGGGCCGATGCCTCCGTCACCGCCCTGGCGGCGGCGTACCTCAAGGTGTACGCCCTGTTCTCCCCCCTCATCATGATTTTCTTCGCCGTGGATAACTACCTGCGCATCTGCGGCAAGGTGCGGTACAGCATGGTCCTCAACGTGGGCATCTCGCTGCTGAATATCCTGCTGGATTTTTGGTTCATCGTGGTGCTCCACCGGGGCGTGGCATCGGCGGCCCTGGCCTCCTGCCTCAGTTTGGCCCTGGGGTCCATGCTTGGCTTTCTCCCGTTTTTGACGAAAAAACTCCCCCTGCGCTTTGTCAAGCCCTCCATCTCCCTGCGTCTGTTGGGCAATATTCTGGCCAACGGCTTCTCGGAATTTTTCTCCAGCATCGCCGGGTCGGTTATGATGCTGATTCTCAACGGCGTACTGCTCCGGCTCTCCGGGTCCCTGGCGGTGGCGGCTTTTTCCATCGTCATGTACGTGGACAGCGTGGTGGGCGCACTGCTCTTCGGCATGGCGGATTCCATGCAGCCCGCCATCAGCTATTGCTACGGCGCAGGCCTTCGCCGCCGGATGTTCCTGCTGGAAAAGCGGGTGCTGGCCGCCGGTTTTTGTCTCTCCGCCACGGCCCTTGCGGGACTGCTGCTCTGGGGCGGTTGGGTGATATCGCTGTTTGTGCAGGCGGACAATCCCGCGTTGCTGACCATGAGTCTGCGGGCCATGGAGCTGTATTCCCTCTCCTATTTGGTGGGGTGGATCGTCACCGGCCTCAGCTCCTTTTTCACCGCCCTGGACCGCCCCGCCCTGTCCCTGCTCTTAGCCGCCAGCCGGACGCTGCTCTTCCCCCTGCTGGGACTGAGCATCCTCCCCCGGCTCTTGCAGTTGGACGGTGTCTGGCTCACCCCCGCCCTCTCCGGTGGGCTGTCGGCGGCGCTGGCGTTGGTGTTCCTCCTGCGGGTCCTGAGGCAGGAAAAAGCAAAATAATCAAAGCGCGTCGGGTCCCATTGCGGCCCGACGCGCTTTTTTTCACAAGGCCCCTCGGCGGACCGGCGGAAAAATCTGGCAAACTGTACAAATTTATACCAAAAAATTTTTTAGTTTCCCTCATTGCAATTTGCACCAGCTTCGGCTACAATAGAGCTACAAACGAACACGATAGCTGGAAGGAAGTGCTTTTGCGCACGGGCTGACACCTATCACTCGTTGCGTAAAGGATAGGTGTTTCAAACCGTTTTGGTTTGGAGCGCCTTTTTTCTTGCTCAAACACAATATTATTAAGGAGGGTTCTCTGATGATTTTACTTGCAAACGGAAAGGTCATTACCCGTGATGCCGCTGGAACAGGCTTTATTCCCGATGGCGGCGTGGTCACGGACGGCGGAAAAATTGTGGCGGTTGGCGCCACCGCCGCGCTGAAGGCCCAGTACCCGGCGGCAGAATTTGTGGATGCCAAGGGCGGTGTCATCATGCCCGGCCTCATCAATGCCCACACCCATATTTACTCCGCTCTGGCCCGGGGCCTGAGCATCACCGGCAACAACCCCACCAATTTCCTTGAGGTGCTGGACGGCACCTGGTGGGCCATCGACCGCAATCTGGATTTGGAAGCCACCCGCGCCTCCGCCCAGGCCCTAGTGATGGACAGCATCAAGCAGGGTGTCACCACCATTTTTGACCACCACGCCTCCTTCTGCCAGATTCCCGGCTCCCTCATGCAAATTGCCGAGGTGACCAAGGAAATGGGAATGCGGGCCTGCCTGTGCTACGAGGTGTCCGACCGGGACGGCGAGGAGAAATCCATTCAATCCGTGGAGGAAAACAAGGATTTCATCGACTATTGCGAACAAAACCCCAGTGATATGCTGGCGGCCATGTTCGGCGGCCACGCCCTGTTCACCATCTCCGACAAGACCTTTGAGCGCATGACCGCCGCCAACCGCGGCCGGGTGGGCTTCCACATCCATGTCTCCGAGGGCATGAACGACGTGTACGACTCCCTGCAAAATTACGGTCGCCGCCCGGTCCAGCGCTTGCAGGACCATGGGATTCTGGGTCCGAAAACCGTGCTGGGCCACTGCATCCATGTGAACACCGCCGAAATGGACATCATCAAGGCGACGGACACCATGTGCGTGAACAATCCCGAGTCCAATATGGGCAACGCCGTGGGCATCTCCCCCATTTTGCAGCTCTATAAAAAGGGCATCACCGTGGGCCTTGGCACCGACGCGTATACCAACGATATGCTGGAATCTCTCAAGGTCGCCCTCTGCTCTCAGCGGCACAACGCCTGCGCCCCCAATGTGGGCTGGTGCGAGGTGACGGATATGCTCTTTAAAAACAACGCCATCATCGCGGAAAAATCCTTTGGCGTGCCCATGGGCGTGCTGGCCCCCGGCGCGGCGGCGGACGTGATTGTCATGGACTACAAGCCGTACACCCCGTTTTCCGACGCGAATATCGACGGGCATATGCTCTTTGGCATGACCGGCCGCCAGTGCCAAACCACCATGATCAACGGCAAAATCGTCATGCAGGACCGGGTTTTGACCCAAATGGACGAGCTGGCCGTCAACGCCCATGTGCTGGAATCCTCCAAGCGTCTCTGGGGCGCGCTGAATCACACCAGCTATTGAACAATGACTGCTTCCAAATGAACCGCAGGAAAGGAAGTCTTTTTTTGAAAACGCTCCGGCGCATTTCCTTGGTTTTGGCAATGACGCTTCTGCTCTCCGTTTTTCCGGCGTTTGCGGCGGAAAACCACCTCTTAATCCCTCGAAAAAACGTCTATCCCGGCTTTTCGGATATGGCGGATGTCTGGTGCGAGGATGCGGTGAAGCTCTGCTGTGAAACCGGTATTCTGCAAGGAACGTCCAAAACCACCTTCTCCCCCGGCGGCAGTTTAACCGATGCGCAGGTCATCGCCATCGCCGCCCGGCTTCACAGTCTCCTCCACGGCGGCACCGGTAAATTTCCCGCCGCCGCCCAAAACGAGGATTGGTGGGGCCCCTACGAGTTCTATTTGAATCAGCAAAAAATTTATGTCCGGGACTATCTGGGCGGCTTCACCACCCCCGCCCAGCGCCATGGCACCGTCTTACTGCTGGCAAAGGTCCTGCCGGAAGCGACGCTGGCCCCCATCAATTCCATTTCTGCCATTCCGGATTTGGTCAGTGCGGAGGCGCTTGCGTTTTACCGGGCCGGGATTTTAACCGGCATGGACGCGTACGGCACCTTCGGCATGAATGTCCCCCTCACCCGGGGGCAGATGGCGGCCATTCTCGCCCGCATAGCAGACCCCGGTCAGCGGGTACGCTTCTCCGCCAAGCCCTTTGACGTCTCCCGGGAAATTTTGGGCGTGGACGGCACTTGCGTGGTGATGACCGTCAATGGTCTGCCCGTCACCGCTGAGGACTTCGGCGGATTCCTCCTCCCCGCCCTGACATTTCAGGGAGAACAGGAGGCGCCCGACCCGATGACCAGTGCAAAAGCCGACGTCATCGCCTGCTTTGCCCTGCTCTCCCACGCAGAGGATGCCGCCATCGCCCTCACAGCGGCGGAGACTGCGGCAGTGGCGGCGCAGGCGGATACCCAGGCGGGCTATCTGGGCCTCTCCCGGGATTATTATCTGCGCACATTGACCCGGGACGCACTGGAGGCCAAGCTCCGCGCCGCCATGGCCATTGCCCACGGGGAGAACAATGCCGACTGGCAGCGCAATCTCCAGCTCACCGCCTGGCGGGACGCGGCGGTGGTGAACGTGCTCCCCGCCTTGGAAACGCTGAAACCCGCCGAAATCGCGGCCCGTCTCAGCGCCTGCCCTATCGCTTACGTGTATTGAGACAATTTTACGGCAGTTCTCCGGAATCTGCCTGTGCCCAAATTTAAAATTGGAGGTACCCCCCATGAGTGAATTGATGACTCCCATTTCCTTTCGGGATTTAATGACTTGGATTACCACGGAATACCAGCGGGATGGCAGCGTGTTCGGCGTGTATCGTCCCTACCGGGCGGGCGTGAAAAAGCTGCCCATTTTCGGTGAGACGATTGAGACGGCCTTCGGCCCCGCCGCCGGCCCCGCCACCCAGCTGGCCCAAAATATCATCGCCGGCTACGTGGGCGGCGCACGGTTTTTCGAGCTGAAAACCGTCCAGAAAATGGACGGCGCGGAGCTGGCCGCCTGCGTCAATAAGCCCTGCATTTTGGCCAATGACGAGTGCTACAACTGCGAGTGGTCCACGGAGCTTTACGTCCAGCAGGCCTTTGAGGAATACGTCAAGGCCTGGTGCGCCATGAAGCTGATGGCAAAGGTCTATGGCCTGGGTGACCCCGACGGCTTCGTGTTCAATATGTCCGTGGGCTACGATTTGGCGGGCATTCAGGGCGAAAAAATCGACAATTTCCTAAACGGCATGACGGATGCCTCCGCCACCCCCATTTTCCAGGAGTGCCTGTCCGTCCTGCGGGAGTTCTTCCCCGCTGAGCGTGCCTTTATCGACGCCATCCCCGCCCGGGTTTCCGGCAGCGTCACCGTCTCCACCCTCCACGGCTGCCCGCCGGACGAGATCGAGCGCATCGCCACCTACTTAATCGAGGAAAAGCACCTCCACACCTTCGTCAAGTGCAACCCCACCATTTTGGGCTACCAGACGGCTCGCTCTGTTCTGGACGAGATGGGCTACGACTATATCGCCTTTGACGAGCATCATTTCAACGAGGATCTGCAATACGGTGACGCGGTGCCCATGTTCCGCCGCCTGCTGGCTCTGGCCAACCGCCATTCGCTGGAATTTGGCCTAAAGCTCTCCAACACCTTCCCCGTGGACGTGAAGCAGGCCGAGCTGCCCTCCGAGGAAATGTACATGGCGGGCAAGTCCCTCTTCCCCCTGACCACCGTGATGGCCGCCCGGATTTCCAAGGAATTTGACGGTCGCCTGCGCCTGAGCTATGCCGGCGGCGCGGACTATTTCAATATCGACAAGCTGTTTGCCTGCGGCATTTGGCCCATCACCATGGCCACCACAGAGTTGAAGCCCGGCGGCTACCAGCGCTTCTCCCAGATTGCGGAAAAGCTGGACGCCATGGCGTGGAAGCCCTTCACCGGCGTGGATGTGGGCGGCATTGAGGCCTTGTCCCTGGCGGCCCGCCGGGACCCCAACCATGTCAAGGCCGTCAAGCCCCTGCCCCGGCGCAAGCTGACGGAAACGGTCCCCCTGTTGGACTGCTTCACCGCGCCCTGCAAGGGCGGCTGCCCCATTGGGCAGGATATCCCCGAGTATATTGAGCTGTGCCGCCAGGGAAACTACGATGCCGCCCTGGGGGTGATTACGGAGAAAAACCCCCTGCCGTTCATCACCGGCACCATCTGCGCCCACCGCTGCCAGACCAAGTGCACCCGGAATTTCTACGACCAGTCGGTCCAAATTCGCGAGACTAAATTGGTGGCGGCGGAAAAGGGCTATGCCAGCTATCTTGCCGGCCTCACCGCCCCTGCCCCTGCCCAAATCAATGCCCGTGCAGCCATCATCGGCGGCGGCCCCACCGGTATGTCCGCCGCCTATTTTCTGGCCCGGGCCGGTGTCCCCGTGACCATTTTTGAAAAGAGCGACTGCCTGGGCGGCATTGTCCGCCAGGTGATTCCCGCATTCCGCATCTCGGACGATGCCATCGACAACGACGTGGCGGCCCTCTTTAAGCTGGGCGTCACCGTCCGCTTGAACACCCCCGCCCCCGCCGTCTCCGAGTTGAAATCCGCCGGCTTCACCCACATTTTCTTCGCCGTGGGCGCATGGAAGGCCGGGCGGCTGGAAGTCTCCGGCAACGTGGTCCCCGTCATCGGCTGGCTAAAGGATTTGAAGGCCGGCAAGGAAGTTTCTCTGGGCCATGTGGCCGTGGTGGGCGGCGGCAACACCGCCATGGACGCGGCCCGAGCCGCTCTGCGGGCCGGTGCGAAATCCTCCACCCTGGTCTACCGCCGGACGAAAAAATATATGCCCGCCGACGCGGAGGAGCTGGATTTGGCCATCGCTGAGGGCGTGGGCTTCCTGGAACTGGCTGCCCCCGTGGAGCAAACCGACGGCAAGCTTCTCTGCCGCAAAATGAAACTGGGCGAGCCGGATGCCTCCGGGCGGCGCAGCCCGGTGGAGACAGGCGAAACCGTGTCCATCCCCTGCGATACCGTCCTCTCCGCCGTGGGCGAGCGGGTGGAGAGCGAGCTGTTCACCGCCGGCGGCATCACCGTGGATGCCAAGGGCATTCCCGACTTTAAAACCAATGTGGAGGGCGTGTACGCCGGTGGCGACGCCATGCGCGGCCCCGCCACCGTGGTAGAGGGCATTGCCGATGCCCGGGCCTTTGCCAATGCCGTTTTGGGCGGCGCGGTGCCGTCTGCCGCTCCCGCCAAGGCCCTCCGCGCCGACGCGCTGGCCAAAAAGGGTATTTTGTGCGACTCCGCCAAGTGCGAGGGGGACCGCTGCCTGAGCTGCAACACCGTCTGCCAGGTCTGCGCCGACGTGTGCCCCAACCGGGCCAACGTGGTGGTGGAGCTGCCCGACGGCACCCATCAGATTCTCCATGTGGACCGGATGTGCAACGAGTGCGGCAACTGCGCCATCTTCTGCCCCTACGACTCCGCCCCCTACCGGGATAAGTTCACCCTCTTCATGACCCGTCAGGGCTTTGACGAGAGCGCCCAGAACCAGGGCTTCCTGCCCCTGGGCAATCGCCGGGTGCTGGTCCGGCTGGACGGGAAGGTGTTCGAGGCCGATCTGGACGCGAAAAACGACCTCCCCGCCGGTATTGAGGTGTTCATCCTCACCGTACTTTCTAAATACACCTATCTCCTCGGATAAGGATTTCATAGTGCAGCCGCGGGCGGCCGGATCATTCCGGCCGCCCCCCGCCGGGTTTACCGGTCCCCGGCGGCGGTGGTTCCAGGGGGGAAGGGCCAAGGCGGGCCGCGGTATCCCCATTTTTATATGCGGGGCGTTTCCGGCGCAGACAGCCTTCTCCGGCATTTTTTTCGGATTGTCGGCTCCGCCCTTGCCATTTTTTCGAAAAATGATATGATATTCGTATATGAAACCGAAGGAGGGCCACACCATGGTTGACCAGCAGGTATATTTGGACCAGCTCAAAACCCGCAACAGCTTCTATCTCTATGAGGAGGCCGGTATTTTAGCCGCCGCGCAAACGCTGCAAGCCAGCTTTCCCGGGGCGCAATTTCTCTATTCCATGAAGTGCAATCCCCACGCGCTGGTGCTAAAGGCCGTGTTTTCCCAAAGCTTCGGCGCGGACGCCGCCAGTCTCAACGAGGTGCTGATGGCACGGAAATGCGGTGTGCCCCGGGATAAAATCTACTTCTCCGCCCCCGGTCGGACGGAGGCGGATTTGCGCCGGGCCGTGGAGGACTCCGTGGTCATCGCGGACAGTCTCCACGAAATTGACCTTCTCCAGCGCATCGCGGCGGAAACCGGTGCGGTACTGGACATCGGTCTGCGCATCAACCCGGATTTCACCTTTGTGGCAGACCACGGCGTCTCCGCCAAATTCGGCGTGGACGAGGAGCAGGTCTGGGAACAGGCCGATTTCCTCACCTCCCTGCCCAATCTGCGCATCGTGGGCATCCACGTCCACTCCAAAAGTCAGGAGCTCAGCGCGGCGGTGCTGGAAAACTACCACCGCAATATGTTTGCCCTGGCCCGGCGGGTGCAGGAGCGCCTGGGCGTGGAGCTGCAATTCGTGAACTTCGGCTCGGGCCTGGGCATCCCCTTCGCCCAGACGGAGCGTGCGCTGGATGTCGCCGCCGTGGGCTCGGCGTTCCAGGCCATGCTGGCGGAGTTCCGCCAGGCCTTCCCCAAAACCCAGATTTTGATTGAATCCGGGCGCTATGTGGTGGGCAAAAGCGGCGTGTACGCCACCAAGGTGCTGGACAAAAAAGTGTCTCGGGGCAAGACCTTCCTGATTTTCCACGACACCCTCAACGGCTTCGCCCGCCCCGCCATCACCCAGATGGTGCTGGGCTTCACCCAAACCCCCTTCCCCTGGGAGCCGCTGTTCACCTGCAAGGGCTCGGAGGAGCTGATTCCCCTGACTCGCTCCACGGAGACGGAAACCGTCACCCTGGCGGGCAACCTCTGCACCGGGGTGGACGTGATTGCCAAGGACATCACCCTGCCCAAAATGGACATTGGGGATGGTCTGCTGCTGACCAACGCGGGCTGTTATGCCGCCGTGATGACCCCCATGCAGTTCGCCTCCCTCACGCCCCCCGCCCAACTGTTTTTGACGGCGGACGGCCAGGTAAAGGAAGCATAATCAACAAAACGCGGGGCTGCTGCACTACTGCAACAGCCCCGCGTTTTGTTCTCTTTTTTCTAATGACTCCCTGCAACCGCCGCGGCAGGTCCTCAAAAAGCCTTTATTGCTCCCAAGTCACCGAGGTGATGACGCACTTGTCAAACTCAATGTACTCGCTTTTGAGAATGTAATCCGTTTTGCCCACCCGGACCTCCTGGTCGCCGATTTTGGTGGTCATGACCTCGCCGCCGGGGACCGCGCAGGTGGCGGTAAAAATCAAATTCACATGATAGGGGTCCTCCACCCAGTTGCCGCTGCCGTCCAATACGTAGAACGGCTCCTGGACCACAGACTCAATCTGTCCGTCGTACAGGGTGCCTGCCGCCATCAGTTGGGACGGCAAATGGCTCTTGCAATTTTCGTACAGGCTGGCGTCCACGCCCTCGCACTTCACCGTGTAGGCAATGTTCACCTTCCCCGGTCCTTCGCCTTCCCCGCTGCCCCGTGTGGCCATTTTATAGCCCAGAAATACCACCACTGCCGCAATGAGCAGCACGGCGATGATGTCAATGAGATTGAATTTGCGGGTTTTCTTGTCATTCATGGGTCAATCCTCCGTTATCCCTTGTTGCACTCAAACTCTTGTTATTGTATAATACTTTCATTCATTGTACAAGAGAAATCATCGTGTTTTCCACGATTTTAGAAAGGCAAGCCTTATGAACGTCATTCATCTTATCAGCGGAGGCGACTCCGGCGGCGCGAAAACCCATGTGCTAAGCCTGTTACAGCACCTCAACCAAAGCATCACCGCCCAGTTGGTCTGCTTTCGGGAGGGGCCCTTCGCGGAGGAGGCCCGCTCTCTCGGCATTCCCACCGAGGTCATGGGCGGCAACAACATCAGCCGTATTCGGCGGCAGTTGACGGCCTATATCAAGGCCGGAAAATTTGAGGTCATCCACTGCCACGGCTCCCGGGCCAATATGATTGGCGCGCTGCTCCGCGGTACCACGGGTCTGCCTGTGGTGTCCACCGTCCACAGCGACTATAAGCTGGACTATATGGGCCGCCCCTTCAGCCGTCTGGTGTTCGGCAATATCAACGCCCGGGCCTTGCGGCGGCTGGACTACCGCATCGGTGTGTCCGATGCCATGGTGGACCTGCTCATTCAGCGGGGCTTCGCGCCGAACCGCTTTTTCACCATCTACAACGGCATCGACTTCTCCCGCCCCCCCCAGTGCGGGGACCGCCTGTCCTACCTGCGCAGTCTGGGAGCCGAGGTGGACGAGGCCTCCGTGGTGGTGGGCATCGCCGCCCGGATGAATCCCGTCAAGGACATGACCACCCTGGTCCGGGGCTTCGCCAAGGCCCACCGGCACTGCCCCCATCTGCGGCTGGTCATCGCCGGGGACGGCGAGGAAAAGGGCAAGCTCACGACCCTGGCGTCTGAACTGGGCGTTTTGCAGCACGTCTGCTTCGCCGGGTGGATTTCCGGCGGGATGGACCAATTTTACAGTGCCTTGGACGTCAACGCCCTCACCTCCCTGTCCGAGACGTTCCCCTACGCCCTCACCGAGGGGGCGCGGTTCCATCTGGCCACCGTGGCCTCCGCCGTGGGCGGCATCCCCTCCCTCATCGACAGCAGTGTCAACGGCTTTCTCTTTACTCCCGGCGACTGGAACGCCCTGGGGGACGCCCTGGAGAAGCTGGCGGTGAATGACACTCTGCGCCGGGACATGGGGGAGCGGCTCTATCAAAAGGCCTCCACCCAGTTCTCCATTGAAAAAACCGTGGATACCCAGCTCCATATTTACGAGGAGATCATCCGCCGCCATCAGCGGCCCAAGCAGGCGCGGGACGGCGCAGTGGTTTGCGGCGCGTATGGCCGGGGCAATGCCGGGGACGACGCGATTTTAGCCGCCATTTTGCAGGAGCTGCGCTCCATCGACCCGGATATGCCCATCACCGTGCTGTCCAAATCCCCCCAATCCACCCGTTTGGCCTACCGAATCCCGGCGGTGCACCGCTTCAATCTGCCTGTGTGGCACCATGCCATGCGCCATAGCAAGCTCTATATCAACGGCGGCGGCAGTCTCATTCAGGACGTGACCTCCCGCCGGTCCCTGTGGTTTTACCTCAGCAATATCCGCACCGCCAAGCGTCTGGGCAACCAAGTGCAGATGTACGGCTGCGGCATCGGCCCCGTCACCCGGGAGATACACCGGAATATGGCGGCCCGGACTTTGAATAAATACGTGGATGTCATCACCCTGCGGGAGCCGGATTCCCAGGCGGAGCTGCAGGCCATGGGGGTCACCAAGCCCCAGATTTTGCTCACGGCGGACCCTGCGCTGACTCTGCGTCGGGCGGAGGCGGACGAAATCGACAGTGTGCTGCTGCGGGCCGGGATTCCCCCCCAGGGCAACTATATCTGCTTTGCCCTGCGGCGGTGGAAGAATTTTGAAGAAAAAGCCCCCCTCTTCGGCGCGGCGGCGACTTATGCCTATCAAGCCCACGGCCTCACCCCCGTCTTTGTGGCGGTGGAGAGCCATCAGGACCCCGGCGCGGCGGTATTGGCCGCCCGGGACTTGACCTGCCCCCACTATTTCCTCAACGACGCAGGCGGGGCAGAAACCATCATCGGCGCGCTGTCCCGGATGCAGGTGGTGGTGTCCATGCGGCTCCACGCCCTGATTTTCGCC